>JAUQXC010000566.1 GCA_030834825.1 Thermoflexales bacterium | reverse complement strand
CGTACAAGAAAATACTGTAGTCGCTGGACACACACATTTGCCTTTGGATAGGAGGTCGGGTAAGTGGCATTTGCTGAACCCAGGCTCAGTGGGAGTCCCATTAGACGGACAATTTACTGCGAGTTACATGCTGCTGGATGGCGATGAAAGAGGCTGGCGACCGACCTTTCGGCGGGTCGCCTTCGATTACGAACCACTCTTTCGCGAATTTGAACGACTGGGGTTCATTGAAGAATGTGGAATCATTGGGCAACTCATCGTAGAGGTTTTTAGAACAGCTCGTCCACAGTTTGGTTTTCTGCGCTGGCGAGAACTCAATTATTCGAATCAGCCATTAAACCAGGCCTTGCTTGCGGAGTATTTCGATAAATGTCAGTGGTGGGAGTATTCCAATATCGCCTATCACGTCAACCTTTGATGAGCACTTCTGCTCCCGCCATTGATGCTGAACTCACTGAGCGTTCCATATATTATCGATGAGATGATCGCGAAGAAGCAGGATCAACGCCGGGTGCGGATTAGTTGGATAGGCTTCTTGTTTCGCTGTCGGCACTCACCCGGCGATGAATCACCGGGCTACACGGTGACGCCCGACACACGCCTTCGACGGGTGCAGTCCCACGGGGAGGCTCCGCACTGCTCCCGTGAATCGGGCTAATTGGACACACCCGGATCGATCCGGCGCAGTGCAAATTTATTTCCGCGCGGGTGGATAAGCATTTTGTTCCACGAACGGAGATGTGCTAATATCCTTGGTGTTGGATGTTTTGCGGCTATCCATGTTATACGATGGAATCTGCGAGTCCTTGTAGTTAGGCCGCCATTTGACCTTGAGCTGGAAAGGAGAAAGCAACATGGCTACTGCGCCGAAGTCGAGCGAATACAAATGCCCGAAATGTGGAACAGCACTTACCAAGGCCGGTGATTTGAATATCGGCGAAATGATAGGCATGTGGTCGGTTCTCTCTCCTGAGATGCTCAAAGATGTTGAAGTGCTGTGTTGGAAGTGTGGGAATCGCACGACCGCTGCCAACCTGGTCACTGCCGCTTCGGCACCCCCGGCTGAACCAAGTGAATGTCCTGTTTGTGGTGATTTTCCAGGAAGACCTTGGGTGAAGGAGATTAAGTACACTTGTCCTTTCTGTGAAAGAACCGTCATGGTGAGGGAAGGTGATTTTCCTCGTGGGGGCGGGGTCAATGTCATGTGTAACTCGTGCCGTAAGACACTGCATTTGCCTGCCCACATATGGTGTCCACAGTGTAAGAAAGGATTGGTCGGATCCGAACAGATCTTGCGATACATTGCGGAAGAAAACGGCGTCAGCGTTGAGCAATTGAAACGTGAAGGTAACCCGCCGGAAATCACCGCAGCGGATCTCCTCCGAATTAACGAACAAATTGGCAACTTGAATCTCTTTGGTGCTTCACCGTCGAAAGTTGCTCCTGCCGACCGACCACCTGCTGCACCGAAGGATATGCCTGTCGTCCCAGCACCTTCTGTGCCGAAAGAGCCGCCTGCCATAGTTCCCAGTAAGTATAAACCGTGTCCCAAGTGTGGAAGTTTCGGCGTTGATGATATTCGGAAAGTAAACTATACCTGGTGGGGCGGCTTCTTAGGGCCTCTTTTGTTCCATCGCGTGAAGTGCAAAAGGTGTGGCACGACATATAATGGCAAGACGGGTGCATGAGGGCAAGACATCAGGCATTATGCTCCCCATCTCTCCGCGTACCAGACAATGACGACTCAATGTTGTGAGGTTGTCCGCTATCTAATCCGTTCCCCGCGATGGTGCTGAATCCAGCGACTGTGACGTTATCGATGCGCTGATCGAGGGGGAACAGAGGCAACGCGGGGCGCAGATTAGTTGGGGAAATACGTTAGGCCGTGGGAATGACTAAAGTTGCGCTTGTGGAAGGTTGGCGCGCAAAAGAAAGTTCCACAGCAATGGTGGGACTCTTTCGTTTCCATTTAGTGACTCTTCCAGATTCCGCGAAGAGGCGAGGGGCAGTACCCGGTCTCTTCAAGGTGATTATTCCATTTCTTTGGGAGCGGCAAACTGCTTTTGTTGATCAATAGCCTCCGCGAGATCCACCAGAGCATCCAGATGACGATGCAAGTATTCTGCATTCCGTTTGCGCATGTGTGAAGGATCCCAGACTTCCTGAAGTCTCAATCTCTTGTCGGCAAGTTCGATATGACGGCGGGTCGTGTCTCCAAATGCGCTTTGAAGTGCATGGCGTAAAACATCGGACCCCAGCAACGCTTTGGAAAAATCCTCGGGTTGACTTTTCTCAATGAAGATTCGCTTATCAAAGGCTGTGTCACCAGTTGGGACACCTCGTACGCCAAATAGCTTCTTGAGCTGCACATTGGCTGTAGCTGCATTGCGTATCATCAGATAACCGTCTGATGGATTGTTCACGATCAGCCAGATACGGGTGTAGGCCGTGATATTATAACTGCGTGGCCACCATTCAAATCCAATTTCATTGATGACTCGATGGAGGGTAATAGAATACCCGCGATATGTACCACTGACGGAGGGCGCAGTTTTCTTGCCCGAGGATGATGCACCAACAGTCGAATACTCTAACCCAGCACGTCTGGCAAGTTCACGCCAGCTTTCCTCATAGGATAAGGGTCTCTTTCGAATGTAGACTAGGCCGAGCCAAATGATCAGTTCCAGTAAGACAAACGCAAGCACTATAGCTATGAAGCTGCCCACAATGTCGCCTCGCTGAGCTCAATTGATACTGACCGCATATTGTGACCGAGCGGGCCAACTCGTGGCTCACGTCACGTGAATCTCCGTCGCCTTCACTTCTTTCACGTCGCCTTGCACGAAATCATCCTCGTACGGCGCCACGGGATTGGTCCAGAAGTAAATCCACTTGGCCACGTGGATGGGTACGTTGACACAGCCGTGACTGCGCGGCAGGCCGTAGTCGTTGTGCCAGTAGGTGCCGTGAATGGCGATGCCCTCGTAGGTGAAGAAGGTGCTCCACGGCACACCGGGCAGATCGAACCAGGCGTCGGTGC
>JAUQXC010000565.1 GCA_030834825.1 Thermoflexales bacterium | reverse complement strand
CTACTCCGTCATCGTTCCCGCCTATCAAGCCGCCGCCCTGCTGCCGCGTTGTCTCAACGCCCTGCAGCAGCAAACGATCGATCGCACCCAGTATGAGATCATTGTCGTCGACGATGGTTCCACCGACAACACGGCCGAAGTGGCCGAACAAACGCTGCGCGACTTTCCCGCCGCGCGCGTCATCCGCGCCAAACATGGCGGTCCGGCCAAGGCGCGCAACCTGGGCGCGTGTGAGGCTCAGGGCGATCTATTGTTGTTCACCGACGCCGATTGCGAGCCAGTGCCCGCATGGATTGAGCAGTTCGCACGGGCATTTGCCGATCCCGCGATCAGCGGCGCCAAGGGCGCTTATCGCACACGGCAACGCTCACTCATCGCACGCTTTGTGCAGCAGGAATATCAGGAACGTTACGATTACACGCAACGCCGGTCCACGATCGATTTCATCGATACTTACTCGGCGGGCTATCGGCGCAAAGTCTTTGTGGAGAATCGCGGCTTTGATGCCCTCTTTCCCACAGCATCGGTGGAAGATCAGGAGTTTTCGTTCCGGCTGGCCGCGCGTGGCCACCGTCTGATCTTCGTGCCGGAAGCCTTGGTCTATCATCAGCACAACACCACACTCACGCGTTATTTCCGCCGCAAGTTCAGCATCGGCTACTGGAAGATGTATCTGCTAAAGCGGCATCCCGGCAAAGCGGTACGCGATTCGCACACGCCGCAAATAGTGAAAGCGCAGATCGTTCTGCTAGCCATGGCCTTGTTGACTACTCTGGCAGGCTGGCGGCTACCGATCGGGTCAGTCTTACCAATCGGGCTGTGGATCATCTTCGGTCTGACGATGCTGCCCTTGCTGACCAAAATCGCGCGGCGTGATCTGCCCGTGCTGCTCGTCGCGCCGCTCATGATCTTCGCTCGCACCCTGGCGCTGGGCCTGGGGTTATTTTGTGGCGCGCTGCGCTTTTACGGGTTACAGCGCAAACCTGCGCCGTGATACAACGATCGGCCTTCCTTGTCTTCGTCGTCGTGTTTCTCCTGGCGCTATTGCTCTACGCCAGTACCGCCGCCTCCTCATTGACCTGGGCCCATAGCGGCGCCGACGGCGGCGATCTGATCACGGCGGCCGTCACCAACGGTGTACCCCATCCGCCGGGCTATCCCACCTACGTCACCTTCGGACGATTGATCGCCCATATTCCCATCGGCGATGTTGCCTACCGCTTCAATCTATTCTCGGCAGTGTGCATGGCTGTAGCAGCTGGATTGACATCGTTGAGCATCGCCACATTCGTCGCGCGGGGAGTGAGGTTGATAACTATCCTCGCCAGCCTGTTTTTTGTCACTGCACCGATGGTGTGGGGACAGGCGACGATTGCCGAAGTCCACGCACTCAATGCCTGTCTCGTGGCGCTCTGCGGTTACCTCGTCGCCCCGATCGTCTTTCGCTGCGAAATCATTTCACTGGGACGCTTGACCTTGGCCGCGTGGTTATGGGGTATGGCATTCGGCAACTCGATCACAGTGGTCGCGTTGACGCCGTTGATGATTGTCGCCTGGCGGCGTCATCCGCGAAGAAGTCCATGGCCTATCTGCGCCCTCCTACTCGGTCTCGGCATCTATGCACTCATACCGCTGCGCGCGATACAACAACCGCCCGTCAACTGGGGCGCTGCAACCTCGTTCGATCGCTTCGTCGCGCTGACCACGGCCGAGATGTATCGCGGCTACGCCCTGGGTGCTCCACCGGCCGAGCTCTTTACACGCCTGATCGCCTTTGCACAGTTGATCGTGACACAGTATGGCTGGTTCGGCGTGATTCTCAGTGGAGTAGGTACTTATCAGGCACTCACCAGTTCAAACAAGAATTGGCGCTGGCTGACCACGACGATCGCGCTCTACTTGATCTTTGCTTTGAGTTACTCTGCCGCAGATAGTGCGTTGTATCTGATCCCGGTCTGGATGTTCGGTACGTGGGCCATCGCGCGTGGCTTGATGGCCGTTATCGAATGGCTCACACTTCGTTCCTGCCCGTATCCCTGTCTTCGGCAGGGCGGGCCGCTCACCCAGTGCGTCGCCGACGCATGGCGCCGGGTACGACGTGGCGCATCCTTCATGCCCGCCCCTCCTCTTGACGAAGACAGGGCGGGCCGCGTGGCGCATCTCTCATCCTTGGCGCTGATTGCCGTCTTCCTGCTCGGCCCTGCACTCAACGTCCTGATCCATTTCCCGGCAATGAACTTGCGCAACGATCGTGCTGCCACAGAATTTGCCAGCACGATCCTGACTGCTGCGCCGCCGGGAGCCATCGTCGTCACCGAAAATGATGGGCATACCTTTGCCCTGTGGTATCATCGGCACGTTGCCGGGCAGCGCCCCGACCTAGCCGTGATCGATCGGCGGCTGGCGGGCTATTCGTGGTATGATGTCATGTTGCACGCCCAGGGTTCCGCGCCCCTCCTGCCGGAGTACGATCCGCTGGAAAGATGGAACGATCGGTTGGCGCAGTTGAATCCGCAGCGCGCCGTGTGCATCGTCGATCGGGCCTCGGCGCAGATGACGTGTCGGCGTTAAATCAAACTTCTGAAGGCTCTCGCGCAAAGCAGACGAAACGTAGCCCCTGTGGGGGCCGCCTTTCTTAGCCGTTGGACTCCCACCGGGACGCTTTTTCTTCCCACGGGAGCACTGAAAAGTATGTCGGATTCCGTTTCACCTACAGCCACTCATCTTCGCGTCAAGCGCAAACGGCGCTGGCCGTTGATCGTTGCTCTGCTGATTGGCCTCATCCTCCTCAGTTGGATCGGCTTGTTGGTGCGCGATGGACTGGTGCTGCGCGCCGATGTTCTGGCCCTGCAAGAGTACGCCGCCACACTGCCTCAACCCGTGAAGCCCACAGACGTCGATCTGGAATGGTTGCAACAGCGCATGACTTCGCTGGCTGAGAATCTCCGCGCGTTACGCAGTCACGCTGGGCCACTGTTGGCCCTCACTCCTGTGCTGGGCTGGCTGCCCGAAATCGGCGGTGATGTGCAGGCCGCCCCGGCGTTGTTGGATATGGCCGTGGAGTTTGGCGATCTGGGACAACGCGCCGTGACCGCGCTGCAACCGCTCTGGCCCTCGCCCGAAGCGGACGAACGTCCCCGGCTGTCGCTGATGGCTCACCTGCTGCACGGATTGCAATCGGCCACGATCGGCTGGGACGAGTGTCTCGAGCGGGCACAGGCTGCACGCCAACGCATTGATACGGCACGTCTCTCTCCTCGCTTGCACGGCTGGCTCGATCGCTACGACGAAGTCTATCCGCTGGCACAGACCGGCTTTGAATTGCTGCCAGTCGCCCCACAGTTGTTGGGAGCCGATCGTCCCCGCACTTATTTGATCCTGCTTCAGAATGAAGATGAACTGCGCGCCAGCGGCGGTTTCCTCAGCGCGGTAGGCCGGCTGACCATCGACGCGGGCCGGATCATCTCCCTCACCGTCGAAGATTCGTATGCCGTCGACGATTTCACCACACCCTATCCTGATGCGCCAGCGCCGCTGCACGATTTCATGGGCATCGATCTCTGGGTGTTCCGCGACAGCAACTGGTCGCCCGATTTTCCAGTGGCAGCCCGCCAGGCCATTTCGTTGTACACCCAGACGCGCGGTGGAACAATTGACGGCGTAATCGCGTTGAATCAGCAGGTGGTGGAGGCGCTGGTCGATGGACTGGGACCACTCACCCTCGACGGGCAAACCATCGCCAACGCCCAAGAGATGCGGGCTTACATGCGCCAGGCCTGGTCGCCTTCCGATCAGACTACGGCAGCCGAGTGGATCGTACAGCGCAAGAGCTTCATCAGTCGTGCCATGCAGACGCTGATCGATCGGTTGATGAGCAGTGGCCAGGACGTGAACTGGCAGACATTGGGACTGGCGCTCAATCAGGTGCTGCACAGCCGCGATCTACTGATCACGCTGAGCGATCCCCCATTGAACGAGCCGTTGCGTTTGGCGCAACTGGACGGGGCGTTACGCACGGATGCCGGCGACTACATGATGATGGTCGACACCAGCATGGGCTTCAATAAGACCAGCGTAGCCATGCAGCAGGGCCTGCACTACACCGTCACGTTAAGCGCCGATCACGCGCCGCAGGCCGAGTTGACGATCGCCTACACCAACACCAATCCACCGGCGGCAGGCTGCCTGCATCATCCGCCCGATTACGATCTGGATACGACTTACGATCAATTGGTGCAGCAGTGCTACTGGTTGTATCGACGGGTGTTGGCACCTACGGGCGCAGAATTGACCGAAGCGTCACGCCATCCCACCGGCAAAGGTGAATTGCTCACTGGCGCGAACAGCAACGGCGTGACACGCGTGACCGGGGAAGATGGCAAAACCGTCTTCGGCACGTTCTTGATCGTGCCGCGCGGCCAGCGCGTGGAAAGCCGCTTGAGTTACACCCTGCCTGCTTCGATCGTACAAGCACGCGGCGATCAGTTAAGTTACCATCTGGTGTGGCAGAAGCAGCCGGGAGCCACAGCCTGGCCTGTGCAGGTGACGGTCGTATTTCCGGCCGGCATGTCACTGGTTGAATCACAGCCACAGCCTGCTTACACAACGACGAACATGGCAACGTTTCAATTTAATCTGGACGCCGATCGCGAAATTAGCGTGACGCTTAACATGCAGTAATCAGTAATTAAGGAGAGGAAGTATGCGACGTTGGATCATCTTTGGTTTGACCCTGATGCTGGCCTTTGTCGTGGCCGCTCATTTTGCCGGGCCTAGCGCGTGGGCTTCGGATTCACACGCGCCTTATCTGACCGTCCCGACCCGCACGCCCAGGCCGCCCAACACACCTGTCCCACCGCCCAACACACCTGTCCCGCCGCCGAACACACCCGTGCAACCACCTAACACGCCCAAGCCGCCGAAAGAACCGACCAATACGTTGACTCCTACGCCAACCACAACAGCGACAGCCGTACCGCCGACCAAGACGGCGACACCGCAGGTGACCAGTACGGCCACTGCCACAGCCGAAATCGTCGAGCCAACGCTGACACCTACGGCAACGAACGATCAGGCGACGGCGACAGCAACCATGTTTTCTGGCGCCGAGACGCCCACGGCAACCAGCGAAGCAACATCGGCGGCGGTCTTGGCGACAGCCACGCTCGATAGCAGCGGGAGTCCCGCATCCGTAGTCGTCGTGCCTGTCGTAGAGCAGGCCAACAGTTCAACACCGGTGAACACAGCAAACCTTTGGCTGTTGATTGTGGCCATCGCCCTGGTACTCTTTGGTGGGATACTGGTGTTTGGTCGCCGCCGCAAAGATTCGGCCAAGTAATTGCATGAAAGCGATCGACACACGCCGTGCACTGGGACTGATCATGTTGGGCTCCGGCCTGCTGCTCGCGGCAATCTATTTTTCAGGCGAATCCAATCAATTGCTGCCCGGTGCACCCGCCACCCGGATCTATTATGGCCCGCTGGTGCCTACAGCCATCGGGCAGACGTCATCCAGCACGCCATCCGATCAATCGAATGCGCTCAGCCTAGCGTCCTCGACCATCGTAGTCGAGTCTACCCATATGCCCCGTGTGTCGACAGCTACCGCCACTCTGGCCCGATCGAAAACCTCCACCGCGTCGCCGTCCAACACGGCCACACGTCAATCTAAAACGACACGTGCAGCGGCTGTGACTGCGGCTCCCCAACAAACCAGGACCTCCGCCGTAACGACCATCACCACGACGCCTCGGCGAACCAGGACCTCTGCCGCACTGACCAGCACAACAGCGCCCCAGCAGCCTGCAACCGTCAGCCCTGCGACACCCACCGTGCCTCCTTCACCGCTCCCTCCCGCAGCGCCGATCGTGCAAGCGCCTTATTCGCGTCGGCAGCGTGTGTGTGTAGGTGTACCCTATCCCGATAGCGCCGCCAAACCGTTGAGCGAGTTGCGCGCCGGCTGGTACTTGAACTGGACTTATTCGGCATCTGCGGGGCGTCCGGGCGGCGCAGAATACGCGCAGATGGTGCGCGTCCCGCAAGGCAAGATCGTGCCGGATCTGGGGACCATTGCGCAGATCGCCCAACAGAATCCCGGCGCGTTGTGGTTAATCGGCAACGAGATGGATGTGATCTGGCAGGACAACGCCACGCCTGAACAATATGTGGCCGCCTATCACGAGGTATACACAACGCTGAAACAGGCCGATCCATACAGCCGCGTGGCCATTGGCGGTGTGAGCGAGCCATCCCCCTTGCGCCTGCAATATCTGGATCAGGTGTTGCGGGTATATCGCGAACGCCACGGACAGGCTATGCCGATCGATGTGTGGAACGTGCACAATTTCATCCTGCCGGAAGTGCGCGGCTCGTGGGGCGTGGATATTCCGCCGGGGATGGCCGCAGCGAGCGGCCTCACCTATGCCATTGACGATCACGACAATCTGGACTACTTCAAGCAGCAGCTCATCGATTTTCGCCGCTGGCTGGCAGCCCGCGGCTATCGCGATAAAGAACTCTTAGTCAGCGAGTATGGCATTTTGATGTACGAGGATTACGGCTTTGATTACCCGCGTGTGCGTCAGTTCATGCTGGGCACGTTTGAGATCATGCACAACACCACAGATGCGTCCGTGGGCCTGCCCGCCGATGGCAATCGCCTGGTGCAGCGCTGGTGTTGGTACAGCCTGGCTGATACAAACTATCCCACGGGCAATCTGGCCGATCCAGCGAGTGGCGAGCTCACACCGCTGGGACATGATCTGAAAGCCTATCTTGACGGGCAGATCCCTT
>JAUQXC010000564.1 GCA_030834825.1 Thermoflexales bacterium | reverse complement strand
CCTTTGATCGCGGGTGGGTCACCATGATCAATCCTTCGGCCATCAAAGGACTCTGTATTTTTGAAGGACTGGCGCGTGCACTGCCGGAGGTTTCTTTTGCGGCCGTACCGACCTGGGCGACGACTGAAGCCGATCGAATTACGCTCCGGCAGCTGCCCAACGTACAAATCCTGAAGTCCTCTGAGAATGTCGACGACATCTTTGCGCAAACCCGTATCTTACTGGCGCCTTCACTCTGGGGAGAATCCTTTGGACAGATTGTAGTTGAAGCCATGTTGCGCGGTATTCCGGTGTTGGCCAGCCAGTTGGGTGGATTGCCCGAGGCGAAGTTGGGCGTTGACTATTTGCTGCCTGTCCAACCCATTGAACGCTATGAACAACGTCTGGATGAGCAATGGTTGCCTATCCCGGTTGTTCCACCCCAGGACATTGGTCCTTGGCAAACGACGCTTCAAGCCTTATTGACCAATCGTTCGCATTATGAAGAACTCTCACTTGCCTCACGGCAAGCCGCCTTGAATTTTGTCGCCAGTTTAGGCATTGCTCCATTTGAGCAATATCTGGAATCCCTGACACCTCTAGCTGATCTGCCCTTAACGCCTCAGCAGACCGCCGCCCCATCTGAGACATGCGATCCGGCGAGGCAGGCTGTGCTTGAACAAGTGCAAACTCTCTCGCCACAGCGCCGGGCATTGCTGGCCCTGCGCTTGATGCACAAGAAAAACCACTTGCGCCAGTCAACGGCCATTGCCCGTTTGCCGCGCACCACTGACGAAGATGTCTTTCCGTTGTCTTTTGCTCAACAGCGGGTATGGTTCTTGAACCAGCTGGAACCCGACAGCCCTTTTTACAATATCGCCGCCGTTTTTCACTTGAACGGTTGCCTCAACCCCCTCGCCCTGGAACAGAGTCTCAATGCGATCGTTCAACGCCACGAAGTGCTCCGCACGAACTTCAAGCTCATCGACGATCAACCCATGCAGATCATTGCGTCCGTTCGCCCCGTCGCGCTGGCCAGAGTTGATCTACGCGCCTGGCCCCGGGCTGAACGGGATCTTCAAGCCCAGCAGTGTTTGCAAGCCGAAGGAAAACGGCTGTTCGATCTGGAACACGATCTCTTATTCCGCGCTTTGTTGCTCCAGCTGGCCGATGAGACCTATCAGCTGTTGTTAACCATTCATCATAGCATCTGTGACGGTTGGTCGATCGGCATTCTTATGCAGGAGCTAGGAGAGCTCTACCGTGCCTTTGTCCAAGGCACACCATCGCCTTTGCCCGAGTTGCCCATCCAATACGCCGACTTCGCTGACTGGCAGCGTAAATACTTGCAAGACGAAACCTTGGCCAAGCTCCTGGGCTACTGGCAAGCGCAATTTAAAGGCGCTTTACCCGTGCTGACGCTGCCCACCGATCGGCCCCGGCCAGCCAACGAGACCTATCGGGGCGCGGTCAAATCCCAGTCATTGCCAGCCGCCTTGATCGCCGATCTCGATCGCTTGAGCCGCCAGGAAAATGCCACGTTGTTCATGACTCAGCTCGCCGCCTTTCTGGTGTTGTTGCAACGTTATTCCGGCCAAAGCGATCTCATCGTCGGGACGCCGATTGCTAACCGCAATCGCCAGGGAATTGAAAAACTCATTGGCTTCTTCGTGAACATCCTACCGTTGCGAGTTAGCCTGGAAGGCAAGCCCACTTTTCGCGAATTGATTCAACGCACGCGGCGGGTGGCTTTGGACGCCTACACCCACCAGGACTTGCCGTTGGAGAAACTGATCGAAGAGCTTCAGCTGGAGCGAGATCTAAGCCATCATCCGCTCTTCCAGGTCATGTTCGTTGCGCAGAATCTGCCCATTCAATCCCTGCAACAAGCTGACTTGCAAGTGCGCTTTTGGGGTGAGCTCAATACCGGCACGGCAAAGTTCGATTTGACCTTGCTCATCGCGGGAGCAGAAGTTACCATCGAGTACAACACCGATCTCTTCGAGCCGACGACCATCCAACGCCTGCTGGATCACTACCAGACCTTGCTAGAGACCGGCTTGGCTCAGCCCGATCGCGCGATCGCTGACCTACCCCTTTTGTCAGATATCGAACGACGACAACTCTTGGTAGAGTGGAACGACACGCTGGTGACCGACTTCCCGTCCGGTTGTGTTCACGCGCGGATCGCAGCGCAGGTCGCGCAGACGCCCACTGCCGTTGCCGTGGTATTCGAAGGCCAGGAGCTGAGCTACAGTGAGCTGAACGAGCGCGCCAATCAATTGGCCCACTATCTTCTGGTTCAGGGAGTCAAAACGGAAGGCCGAGTAGGGATCTGTGTGGAACGCTCGCCGGAGATGATCGTTGGGATGTTGGGCATCCTCAAAGCAGGCGGAACCTATGTTCCTTTGGATCCAGCCTACCCCCAAGAACGACTCGCCTTTATTGTAGAAGATGCACAAGTATCTGTCGTCTTGACCCAGCATTCACTCCTAGAGTGTCTGCCACAGACCCGGGCACAAATTGTCTGCCTCGATACAGATTGGGAAGTGATCGGGGGTATGCCCACGCGCACGCCCGCCAGCAATGTCACGCCCGCCAACACGGCTTACACGATTTACACTTCCGGCTCAACCGGCAAACCTAAAGGCGTGCAAGTTCTCCATCGGGCCGTGGTCAACTTTTTGGAGTCCATGCGTCAACGGCCAGGCCTGCGGGCGAGTGACTGCCTCTTATCGGTCACGACCTTCTCCTTTGATATTGCCGCTTTGGAAATCTTTCTCCCCCTGATGGTGGGTGCACAGGTGGTGTTGGTCAGCCGTGCCACGGCCAGCGATGGCGTACAGCTCCAACAAATGATTGATCACTCACACGCCACCGTCATGCAGGCCACCCCGGCAACCTGGCGATTGTTGTTGGAAGCAGGCTGGACCGGAAATCCACAACTGAAGATTTTGTGCGGGGGTGAAGCCCTGCCGCACGATTTGGCGAATGAATTGTTACGGCGCAGCGCCTCGCTGTGGAATTTGTACGGCCCCACGGAAACGACGATCTGGTCGTGTCTTTATCCAGTCAGTCAGGGAGAAGGCACCGTGCCGATCGGGCGGCCAATCGCCAATACTGAAATCTATCTGCTCGATCAAGCCGGACAGCCCGTGCCGATCGGCGTACCGGGCGAACTCCACATCGGCGGAGCAGGCCTGGCGCGCGGTTATTGGCAGCGACCCGATCTCACGGCCGAAAAATTTACACCGCATCCTTTCAGCCAACAGGCCGGAGCTCGGCTGTACAAAACCGGAGACCTGGCCTGTTATCTACCCGACGGTTGTCTGCGGTTTTTAGGGCGCAGCGATCATCAAGTTAAGGTGCGAGGTTATCGCATCGAGTTGGGAGAGATTGAGGCCATGCTGACTCAGCAAGCGTCCATCCGGCAGGCCGTAGTCGTGACTTATGAAGAACCCGCCCTGGGGACGCAGCTCGTGGCTTACGTGGTGTCGGCTTCAGCCGAAGCCCAAGCAATCGACGACCTGAAACGCGCCCTACGCCAGCAGCTGCCTGATTACATGATCCCAACCACGTTCATCGTACTGGAGGCTCTGCCGCTTACACCTAACGGCAAGCTCGATCGGCGCGCGCTGCCCAAGCCTAACCGGCAGACGGCTTCCACACACACTTTCATTGCACCTCGCACACCCTACGAACAGATTTTGGCTGAGGTCTGGACCGACGTGTTGTCATCGGAAAAGATTGGCGTGCTCGACAATTTCTTTGAGCTCGGTGGCCACTCGCTGCTGGCCACTCGGGTGATCTCGCGTGTCCGGGATCGGTTTGAAGTCGAGCTGCCCGTGCGCTACATCTTTGAATCACCCACGATTGCGGAATTGGCGTTGCGCGTGGAGCAAACCCTCATCACCGAGATTGAAGCCCTCAACGAAGCAGAGGTAGAACTTCTTCTATGAACACCACGCTCCAGGATCTTTCAGAAACCAAACGGGCCTTGCTCGCCAAGCGTCTCCAACAAGCTCAAGCCAAGAAAACGGAGACGGTCTCTATCGCCCGCCGACCGCCGGGCGACACGCTGCCTCTCTCTTTTGCGCAACAACGCCTCTGGTTCCTCTCACAGTGGGAGCCGGCTAGTCCCACTTATAACATCCCTGTCGGCCTGCGCTTGACAGGCACTCTCAACGTCACCGCTTTGCGCCAGGCGCTTAATGAAATTGTGCGCCGTCACGAAGTCTTACGAACGATCTATGTGGCGACCGATGGGGACCCGCTTCAATACCCCCATCCTGATCCGATCTTATCCCTGGAGGTTATCGCACTAGATCAGGCTCCACCCGCTCAGCGCGACGCCGAGGTGCGCAGCCTGGCTGAGCAGGAAGCCCAGACTATCTTCCAGCTTGAACGTGATCTACCCATCCGGGCCCGTCTCTTACAGGTTACTGAAACCGAGCACTGGTTGCTCCTGACGCTCCACCACATCGCTGCAGATGGTTGGTCAATGGGAGTTCTGCTCAAGGAGCTAGCGACCTTGTATGCCGCTTACAGCGCCGGGCAACCGTCGCCCTTGCCGGAGTTGCCTATTCAGTATGCCGATTTTGCTTACTGGCAACGCGCCTGGCTATCAGGCGGCGTGATGGAAAAGCAACTGGATTATTGGCGGCGACAGCTCACAGG
>JAUQXC010000563.1 GCA_030834825.1 Thermoflexales bacterium | reverse complement strand
GAAACTTCGTTGAGCCTGGCGGAAGCGATCGAGTTTGCCGAGTCGCTGCGTTAGTGCTTGCGCCACACCTCGGCGAGTTTTCGCTGCCTCCGTGGTCGCTCATTCCAGAAATGGAACCTCAACGCACCCGCCGCGGTATTTCTGACATACATCCAGCAGGAAGTGTGACGAAGATGAACTGGATCAAGAAAAACTGGCAATGGACCGCATTGAACCTGTTGGCGCTGGCCGTGATGGTGAGTTTGCTGTGGCAGTTCGTCGCGGTCGAAGAGTTCAACCCGAATTACGATCCCTTGCTGATCAGCAGCGGCAAGTGGGCCATGCGCTTTCTGCTGCTATGCCTATTGATGACGCCGCTCAATACCCTGTTGGGGTGGCGCCGTGCCGTCAAGCTGCGCAAGCCGGCCGGGTTGTGGGCGTTCGGATTCGCCGTGGCGCACTTTTTCTTGAACGTAATCGGACTGCAAGAGAACTGGCTGCGTGCGCCGATTCCAGACTATATGGCGGCACTCGGTGTCATTGGTCTGGGAATCTTGACGTCCATGGCGGCCACCTCAACGCGCTGGGCCATGAAACGCCTGGGTAAATGGTGGAAGCGGCTGCACCGGCTGGTGTATGTCGCCGGACTGATCGTCATCGGCCATGCCCTACTGGAGTCTTCTAACAAGCGGGTGGCCGGTTACGAGCCACAAGTGGAGATTGAGCTGGGGCTTTACCTGGCAATATTAATCATGCTTTTGGCAGCACGAATTCCGGCGGTTCGGTCCACCTTAGCCAGCCTCAGGCACAAGCACGAAGTCAGGCGAGAACCGGTAAGTTGATAACATCCAAGGGAGGATACCATGTACAAGATTTCTCGTTCGTTCAGCGTCGCAGTAGTGCTGTTGTTGACAACGGTGTTGATTGCTAACGCAGGGGGCTGGGCTGTGATCACCATCGATGAACTGCCTGCCCAGATCACGGCTGGGCAGGCACTCTCAATCGGATTTACGGTGCGGCAGCACGGCCAGACATTGCGCAGCGATCTTAAGCCGATTGTACGCTTCGAGCGCAGCGCTGCCCAAGAAGCGTTTGAGGTAACCGCTCAACGTCAAGGTGGTGAGGGCCACTACGTCGCCGAAATCAAATTCCTCAGTGCAGGACAGTGGGAGTGGCAGGTGGATATTGAGCAATTCGGCATGATCACTCAGCCCATGCCTACGTTAAGCGTGCAAGCAGCGCAAGCGGCGACTCTCACGAAAGCGATGCCGGCCCAAACCCGGCCGCTGCCTCTTGCCCTGATTCTGGCTGTTGTGAGAGCCATCGACCAGATGTTGATGGGCAAGGTCGATGCTGCGCCGATCTCCCAGCAGATGAAGCCGGTGAGTCTGGCCGCGGCGCAGCCGACGCCGGTCGATCAGGCTGCGTTGGGCAAAGCGTTGTTTTCCGCGAAAGGGTGCGTCATGTGTCATTCTCACGACGCGGTGAATAAGGGGCAGTCGGTCTTCTGGTTTGACGGTGCGCCCACGCCGGATTTGACGGTGAATAAATATACCGCAGAGTATCTGCACAGCTGGTTGAAGGACCCAGCTTCGATGAAACCCAATACGTCCATGCCCAACCTTAACTTAAAATTGACTGAGATTGAAGCCCTGATCGCTTTCCTGCAAGCCGCTCACTGATCAATCGGCTGTTTTTCATGGAGACCTGGCCGGTCGCAACGACCCGCCGGGTCTTTCTTTTTTAGGAAGACTTCATCTTTTGCTGCTAAAATTTTCCTTAGCCTGGAACTAGAGGAGAAAATCATGAAGACGACTTTGATCAGAATGTTGTGCCTGGGTTTACTGCTGGCTGCTTGTGCGTCGCCTGATAATCCGGCAGTGCGTACTCAGGTCTCGACCCGCACTGCCACAGCTGCCGAGACGACTGCTCCTGCAACGACAGCCCAACCCCTGGCAACGATACGATCCATCTCGACACACACCCCGGTAGAGACGCCTCTACCGCCGACGGATACGGCACGCCCGCAGCCAACGGCGACCGCGTCTGTGCAGCCTGGCGGCGAGTTGACACTGGCGCTGAAGCCCGTGATCGAGGGTGGACTGGTGCGTCCAGACTACTTGACGCATGCCGGTGATGCGCGCCTGTTTGTGATTGAGCAGCCGGGCCGCATCCGCATTTTTCAGGAAGGCCAATTGCTCGAACGGCCTTTTCTGGATATCGTCGAAAAAGTCACTTCCAACGGCAACGAACAGGGCTTGTTCAGTGTGGCCTTCCACCCTGATTACAAAAACAATGGCCAGTTCTTTGTGAACTACACCCGCCGGCCCGACGGCGCAACCGTGATTGAGCGATACACGGTTGCTCAAGAGGACGCGAATCGAGCTGACGCTCAAGCGAGCAAGGTCATCCTGACCATCGCCCAGCCAGAAGCCAATCACAACGGGGGGCAATTGCAGTTTGGCCCGGACGGCTATCTCTATGTGGGCACGGGCGATGGCGGTGGTGGGGGTGATCGTCATGGTGCGATCGGCAACGGGCAGGATCGCAACGCACTGCTGGGCAAAATATTGCGCATCAATGTAACCGATCAAGACACCTATACCATTCCGCCGGACAATCCTTTCGGCACCGAGGTCTGGTCGTATGGCTGGCGCAATCCCTGGCGCTTCGCGTTCGATCGGGCGACGCACGATCTGTACATCGCCGATGTGGGGCAGAATATTTACGAGGAAGTCCATTTTCAACCCGCCTCCAGTATCGGCGGCGAGAACTACGGCTGGCGCATCATGGAGGGCCTGCACTGCTTCAATCCTCGAGAGGGCTGCGATCAAACCGGGTTGGTGCTGCCCATCGCGGAGTATAGCCACGAAGAAGGCGGCTGCTCGATCACGGGTGGCTATGTCTATCGCGGCGCGCAGTACCCGGCACTCAACGGTCTCTACTTCTTTGGCGACTACTGCACCGGCTATATTTGGTCGTTGCAGCGTGTTGGCGATCAATGGCAGATGGACAAACGGCTGGAAGCGGGGGTGCTGATCAGTTCGTTTGGTGAGGATTTCAACGGTGAAGTCTACGTCATCGATCATGGCGGAACCATTTATCAGCTCACGGCGAATTAGGGTATACTACAGTTCGATCGATCTTCTTGCTGCAAGGAGCTAGCCATGCGCCTCGTTGATCTCTCGACCCTGATCGCGTCCAGTCCTGAAGGGACACCCCCCTTTGAGCGGACAGACATTGCTTATCTGACGCATGCCGGTGGCGCGGCCCAGGCCCAGGCCATCTTGAAAGTGCCGCCCTCGGTCTTTCGCCACGAAGAAGGCTGGGCCACGGAAGAGCTCACCAAGTTTGGTACGCATAATTCCACACACGTGGATGCGCCGTGGCATTACAACAGCGAGATCGGCGGGCAGCGCGCGCAGACCATCGACGAGCTGCCGCTGGACTGGTTCTATGGCGATGGCGTTGTGTTGGACATGCGCCATAAGGCTGATGGCGAGGCCATGACGCTTGCCGAGACACAGACTGAACTGGAGCGTATCGGTTATACGCTTAAGCCGTTGGACATCGTATTGGTACGTACGGGGCGCGATGAGTTCTACGGGCGCCCCGACTACATCTTTCGCGGCTGTGGTGTGACGGCCGAGGCCACGCGCTGGTTGTACGAGCAGGGCGTGCGCGTGATGGGCATCGACGCCTGGGGGTGGGACGCGCCGCTGGATCGGCAGGCGAAAGAGGCCCTGACTCAACAGCAGCCCGGCATCTTCTGGGCCGCGCACCAGGTCGATTTACCCTACGCGCAGATCGAGCGCCTGGTGAATCTCGCTGAATTGCCGCCCTTTGGCTTCAAAGTGTCATGCTTTCCGTTGAAGATCAAAGGCGGCAGCGCTGGACCCACCCGGGCCGTGGCGATTTTGCCCTGATCATAGAAACCGGGTTTCTGTTTTTCAAAAGGAATTGAACCTTTAACGTGGAGAAACCCGGTTTCTCTTCGACCTCATGCTCAAAGCTATTACCTTCGACTTCTGGAACACCTTATACAAGGCCGCGCCCTACGCGCGCAGCTTGCGCCAAACCTTCATGGCGAAGGTTTTTGCCCGGAATTGCATCGATCTGACGCAGGATCAAATCGATGCGGCCGAAGAGGTGGCGCGCACCGAGTGGAATCGGGTGTGGCGCGAAGAGTATCGCACGCCGCCTGCTTCTGCCTGGGTGCGCTGGATGCTGGATGAATTGCTCATCACGCTGCCCGAGCAGGATTTCACGGCGTTGTCCGATTACTTCGATCGATCGTTGCTTGAGGCGAATCCCGGCCCCACGTTGATCGACGGTGCGGCAGAGGCGGTGCAGCGCCTGGCGCAGCGTTATCGGCTGGGCGTCATTTCCGATTCGGGCCTTTCGATCGGCAAAACCCTGCGCGAGTTCCTCAAGCGCGATGACTTGCTCGATTGTTTTACCTGCACTACCTTCTCCGACGAAGTAGGCGTCAGCAAACCCCACGCGCGCATCTTTCAGCTCACGCTTGATCAGCTGGACGCACAGCCGCATGAGGCTGTACATCTAGGCGATCTGACTCACAGCGACATTGCGGGCGCGAAAGCGATCGGGATGGATGCCGTGCGGATGGCGGCCAACTACGACGATGCCAATCGGAGCGTTGAGCCGGATACAGTCGTGTATTCGTATGCGGAGTTCGAGGCCTGGCTGAAGCAAAAGGCTGAGGGCTGAAGGCGGGATAAAGTGCATGGCCGCAGCGACTATTCCCACTGTTGAAACCGCACGGCTTTTGCTGCGGCCGTTTATTGTAGAAGATCTCGAAGACTACACACACCTTATCTTCGCCGATGCCGAGGTGATGCGCTATTTACCCCAGCGTACTTCCACTCCTCGTGAACGCGCCGAACGGACCATGGCTTTCTTCAACGATCAGTGGGTGCAGTATGGCTATAGCGCCTGGGCCGTGACCGACAAAGTTACGGGACAGCTCAGGGGGCATTGTGGGCTGAATTATCTGGCAGAAATTGAGGAAGTCGAGGTGTTGTATGCGCTGGCGAAACCTGATTGGGGACAGGGCCTGGCGACGGAAGCGGCGCGCGCCAGCGTGCACTTTGGATTTGAGCAGGTGAACCTCACCCGGTTGATTGCGCTGGCGGTGCCAGAGAATATCGCCTCGCGGCGCGTCATGGAGCATCTTGGCTTTGTCTACGAAAAGGACGCGCATCACTTTGGCCTCGATCTGGTGCAATACGCCCTGCAGCGCGTGCCATTTCAGGGAGGTCCCCCGTTCTTTCTGGCGCCCTAAAACAGGCACGCCTTTGCGGCATAAGCAGACCCGATCGGTTGTGTGAACCGATCGGGTCTGCTATTTCCTCGTGGGTTGATGCGCTACGGCTACTTCGGTGCGTAAGGATCGTCAGGCTCCAGGGGCGAGGTCGGTTTTAATCCCTTGGCAAAACTCGTCGTGTAGGGATTGGAACCGTCCTGCAGCGTAGCCGCGAAGTCATTCGGCCAGTACTGCGCAGGCAACATCTTCGGCGTGCGATCTTTGCCCGTCGTCGGGTAATACCACGCGCGCACCGTCCAATTACAGGGCAAGGCTACCACGGAGTGGAGCACACGTTGTCCTGCCTTGATGGATGTGGCGCTGTGTAGCCAACCCTCCGGCCGGAAGAATGATCCGAAATGGCTGCGCAATGTGATGATGCCGTCGGCCGGTGCCCGGTCATTCGTGCTGAGCGTTACCGAGCATTTGTTTTGACAGTTCTTATCAGAAGCGTTCAAAGTGGTGGAGGCACTGCTCACATCGACAAAACTGTTGCCGCTGCGGCCTTGCAGTTTCACCACCACTTGCAACGCTGCTCCTCCGCTCACTGACTTGCCGAAGTAGTCGAGCACGAGAGGCATCAGGAAATCGCCGCTGCCGAAGTTGGCGGTCACCGTGCTGGCCAGCAGCTGCCATTCGCCTTTGTGGTTTTGCTTGTAGACCCACGCTTTAACGCGATTGGTCGCATAGGTGGTTGTGCCCGAGACCGCCACGGTGGTCGTATCCTGACAGGCCGCAACGCTGTAAATGCCTAGCAACCCTGTCTGCCCGGCCGCCGCCACCGGGGCGGCCACGGATAACAGCATGACCACAATCAACAACACACTACTCAGCTTCTTCATGGTTTTCCTCCATCAAATCATTGCCCGCCAAATCGCTACTGCACAACGTTGCAACTACCCGCCGAGGCCTTCGAATAGATCTCGCTCTTTAAGACGCCGTCCGTCGACGCTGGGTTCCACTAGACGGAACGTCTCGTGGGCGGCCAGCCACTTTTGTAGCTTGCCAAAACGCATCGGGCCTCCCGTGAACTGACTGGTGTGACAGCGCGAGGCTTCCTGTTTGATGGCATAATACTGGCGGATGTCGATGTGTGTTGTCGGCGGATAATCGTGCGCGACGATCTCTTTCAGATCGATATCGCCGTTGCGACCGAACTTGGTCGGATCGCGCCGGGTCACGCGCAGCACCAGCACAAAGAATTTTAGCAGACGTTTGGGAAAGACGGTCCAATACAGTTTCCGGGGTTGATAAGGCGCGCCCGCCTCAGGATAGCGCAACGCATCCCCCGCGGCCTGGAACGCTTCAGTCACGCGGTGGTGGATAAAGATGTGATCGGGATGACCATAGCCGCCGAATGGATCGAAGGTAACGATGACTTGTGGCTTGACCGCTCGAAAGATCTTCACCAGCTGGCCCGTCACGCGATCGGGATCGGCGTTGATGAAGGCGCGCGGGTCGCGGTTGGGTTCAGTGTCCGGCATGCCGGAGTCGCGATAGCCCAGATAGTGCAGCCCCGTTAATTGAAGGATGTCGGCAGCCTGGCGCAGTTCTTGTCCGCGCAGTGCGCCCAACCGCTGATCTTCCGGGAGATGTTCATAGGGCTTCAGCATCTCCGCATCAACGGTGCCCACTTCGCCGCGTGTGGCACACACGTAATGCACGTCCACGCCCTCGCGCGCATATTTGGCAATCGTGCCTCCCGGCCCAAATGATTCGTCGTCGGGATGTGGAAAGGCCATTAACAACCGCTTGTCTTTCACGTTCTCTCCTCTCGCTGCCAACCGCTAGCGTCTCAATTCCCAGTCTCTACCTCCAAAATTGTAACACGTCCTCACTCGTCTTCGATGGTTTCCAGGATCACGTTGCTGGCGGTCGCCATGACGACAAACTCTTCACGTGTGACGGGAGGCTGCAAGCGCACGATGACCACTAGCCCGATCGGAATCAACACCAGCGAGGCAATGAAAGGCGCGCGAGGATCTAACGCAAACAGTGATCCGGCCAGTAATGCGGCGATGCTGCGGGCCAGCGCGAAGAGTGTTTCGTTCAGGCCCAGCGCGGTGCCGCGCATATCGTGATCCACCTGTCCGGCCAGCTGGGCATTGGATAACTCGCGCAGGGTTGGCAACGCGCCCAACAAGAAGTAGGCCGCGATCGACAATCCGCGCAACTCAGGCGTGCTAGCGATGAAGCATGCCATCGACATGAACATCAGGGCCTGACCAAGCAGCAGTCCACGCCGGCGGCGTCCAGCCGCGAGGCGACCCAGCGCCAGCGAAAGCAGCAACGCACCGATGGCACTGGCGGTGCCGGCGAGCGAATTGACCTCGTCGATTTTCCAGTGCAATGCGCCGAGAAAGTTGGCCGGCAGTATGGTGCCGATGATGGCGGCGAAGAAGACGAAGAACAGCCGGAGATAAGTGAACGTCAAGGGGCGCAGCCGCGTGAGCTGCCGGCGCAACGAATGATCGCGCTGTTTGGCATAGTTCAAATGCGGTGCATGGCTGTTGACGCTGAGCACCAGCAGGAAAGACAGGCCAAAGATGAGCGCACCAATGACGAAGAGCGGCGCTGTGTCGTGGAGTACGGCGGACAAACGCCCGCCGATAAAGGGCGAGATGATGCTGCCCGCCGCATAACCGGCGAACGTCATCGTGATGGTGTGCTCCAAGGGCAGATCACCGCTGGCCTCGACGACGTAGGTGTTGATCGCCGGGATGCAATAAGCAGAAACGTTATAGATCAGGATCCAGGGGACAAACCAGTGCCAGGTGGTGGCCAACCCCATCCCCAACGAGGCAACCGCACCGATGGCCCAACCCCAGATCATCACTTTCTTGGCGTCAAAGCGATCGGCCAGCAGGCCGCCGGGGATGAAAGAGCAGGCGGCGAGAAAGGCGGCCAGCCCCAACACCGCGCCGACTTCCGGCGGCGTCGCGCCCAGCTGCTGCATGTAGAGCGGCATAATGTAGAAGAAAAGACCTTCGCCGCAGCCCCAGAGAAAGAGGGCCAATGTAATCATCTTGAGATCGCGGGACATGGGAGTGATGAGTAACGAGTAATCCGTGAAAAGCAGCCGGCCTATGCTGGGCGATGCTTCTGCAAGAAACGCGCAACTGCTTCGAAGGCAGTTGCTTTATCGTAATCTTCAGTCACGATGTGACCGCCGCGTTCCAGAATGAGATACTCTTTGTCGGTTGAGCGCACGCGCGGCCAGATAAAGTCCAGAGCGTCGAGCGACACCACCTGATCGTGCCGCGCCAAGATCAACAGCAGCGGCACATCGATCTGTTTCAGACGGCGGCGGGTGTGCAGCATCAAACTGTGCAGCTGCGCTACCGCGCGTGTGGGGAACAGTTCGTAATCGGCGTGCTCGGCCAGCGCCACGGGATCATGCAGATCGGCCAGACCTTTGCGCGTATAGCGCATGAACGGCGCGAGGAAGCGCGCGATGGCCATGCGCCGATCGGGCGGGAAGATGGCCGGTGCGATGGCGCACACGCCGTCAACCCGTTGTTGCCCGGCCAGCTGGAGGCTGATCAATCCGCCCAGTGAGAGACCGATCGACCACACTTGCGTGCAGCCTGAACGCAGTTCGGTCACGGCTTCTTCGGCCGAGGCGGCCCAATCGCGCCAGGTCGTGTGCGCCAGGTCTTGCGGGCAAGTGCCATGCCCGGCATAGCGCACGCCACGTACCGTGAAGTTGCGCGCCGCCAGATATTCGCCCAGGGGGCGCATCTCTTTAGGTGCAGCGGTGAAACCGTGGAGCAGCACACACCCGATCGGGCCGCGATCGAACGCGAAGGACTGCACCTGATCGACTGTGGCGCCACGCACGGCATACTCCGCCTTGATCGAGCGATCAGCCACGCGGCGGCTCCGCATTAGGCGGGGTCGCATCACGCTCGTGCTGGCGCACCGTGCGTTCGAGGATGACAAATCCGATCGAGTACACAACGGCCGCGATAGGCACGGCGAACACAAACCCCCAGAAGCCCATGAGCTGCCAGCCCAGTGTAATCGCCAGGATCACCAGCAGCGAGGGGATCTTTACCGATTGGCTGATCAGCCGTGGCGCGACGAAGTTGAACATGATCAATTCAAACACGCCCAGGCAGATCATCAGCCACACCGTGTTGGGCGACGATTGCAGCAGCGCGGCCAGCAGCGGAATAAGCAGACCCAGCACGCCGCCTACCACCGGAATCAACATTAAGGTGCCGGTCATCACACCCACGGCGATGGGCGAACCGATGTTAAAGATCGTCATGAGCATCATCACGACCACACCAAAGATCAGCCCCTGCAGCGCCGTGCCGCGAATGAAACCGGTGAAGGCCAGCTCGTTGGTCCTCAAGATTTCACGCACGGTGGCGTCATACTGGCGTGGCACCAGCCGCAGCACGTTTTGCGTCGTTTCTTTGCCGTCGATCATGATAAAGGCGCTCAGAAAAACGACCAGCATCAATTGGCCCAGCGTCGCGGCGACGGCGCCGATGACGCTTAGGCCGGCCTGTAACAAGTTGCTGGCAAAGCCGGTGATCTGGCCGGTGATCTCTTCCGGCCGTGGCAGCACAATCAGCGCCGGATCAATATTCAACTGGGTTACCAGGAAGTCACGCGTGTTGGTGACGATTTCGGTGATGCGTTGAATGAGATATGGCAGAGCATTGGCCTGCTGCTGCAGCGCGATGACCAGTTGGCGGGTCTGCTCCACGACCAACGGGATAAGGGCCAGCACGGTGACGGAGACCACGGCGAGCAGCAGCAGATAAACGACAAAAATCGAGAAACCGTAGGAGGGATGCATCAGTCGATCGGCCAGGCGGTCGCCCCAGCGCTCGCGCAGCGGGCGGATCAACCGATCGGACAGCGTCAGGCCGTGAATCCAATTGACGACCGGGCGGAGCATCAACGTGAGAATCCACGCCAGCGCCACCAACAGGATGACGTTGCTGATCGATAACAGCGCCTGCCCGATCTTTTCGATCAGATAGATGGCAAGCGCCAGGGCCAACATGACAGCTACTGCACCGGGCAGCAGTGGCCGACGATCCATAAAGGTGACTCCAAACGAAGATGGCTGCGGCTGGCATTGTACCTGAGGACAGCGTGAAAAACAAACAAGCCCGTCACAACCGTCACACCCGTGGCAACGGGCGTCCGGTTGATGGGCGCGCTGCTGGATTCGGTGCGCCTCCGCCACACGTGGAAATGAGGTGTGAGCGATGTTAGTCCAAAGGAGGAAGCCGGTTCCCGGTGGCGATCACTTCCCGTTCGATCAGATCCACCAGCCCGGCGACGTCGTCCAGGCTGTAGCTGGGAACATCCAGCTCGATCGGATAGTCGGCGGCGATGGCGAGCAGTTCTTCGGGGCGGCTGATGAGCTCGGTGGTGTGAGCGCGGCGTGAGACTTCGATGCGGCGGCGCGCTTCACGCTTGTAACCTTCGGTCAAGATCAGATCGACGTCGCTGATTTGCGCCGCGATTTCAGCGAGCGTGAACTCCCGATCGAGCCGTCGCACGCAGGCGATTTTGTCCGGTGAGCCGATCACCGTCCAGTCGGCCCCGGCGTGAAAGTGGCGATACGAATCCTTGCCGGGATGATCGATGTCGAAACGATGCGCGTCGTGTTTGATGGTCGCCACGCGATAACCGCGCCGCTTGAGCTCGGGAATGAGTTTCTCGATCAACGTGGTCTTGCCGGCGTCCGATTTGCCGACGATGGAAACGATGGGGATCATGTTGTCCTTTCTAACAGGCCAGCCAAGCATGGCCATGCACGTGTTGGCCACTTGCCCAACGATTCACTCCGCGACTTTCAGCCATATCGTAAAGGCCG
>JAUQXC010000562.1 GCA_030834825.1 Thermoflexales bacterium | reverse complement strand
GACGTATGTTGCGTCTCTATTGAGCGAGGTGGTATGAACAGGCGAACGATCGGTTTTGTAACATTCGGGGTGTTCTGTGCAATCAGCCTCATGATGTTTCAGCCAGCAACCCCACGCCATGCGCTGGCTCAGAACGGAGGCACGCCGGTCGCAACACTCGATCCTTACCTGGGCGCGTTAGGCGCTCAAGCAACGGCAAATGCTCGGGCCACATATACAGCCAATCAGTCGCAACAATCTGCTGCGCAAGCCGCACAAAATGCGGCGGCCTTGCAGGCTCAAGCGGTTGCTGCACAGGCACAAGCGGCGGCGGCTCAAGCCCAAGCTATGGCTCAAGCTCAACAGGCAACTGCTATTGCAGAGCAACAACAGGCCCAGATCGCTGCCTTGCAGGCGACGGCAGATGCAGCCGCATTGCAGGCAACGGCAATTGTGCAACAAACGAAGACGGCGCTGGAAGTGAAAGCCACTCAAACGACGCTGGCCATCGAAGCGGATAAGCAGCGGGCTGCAGTAGCGGCCACTCGCTCGGCCATCGAAGCACAGGATCGGGATAATCGCGCAGTGGCGACCTCCGTCGCAATCAGTCTGCAGGCGACGCAGCAGTCCGTCAGGGTCAAGGCGCAGTTGGAAGCAGCCCAATCTGAAAGTGATCAGCGCACACATGAAATCGGGAACGCCGTGCTTGTGGCGCTCGTGATTGTCGCGGGCGTGCTCGGTCTCATTCTGATGTTCAAAGGCTTCCGCCGAGTAGCGGGCCAGATCGGACGACCTGCACCAACGACACCCATGACCTCGTCGTCCGCGTCGAGTGCGGCTTTGATGGTGATCGATGCTTCCACTGGCGACGTCGCGTCGCGCATCGGCGCCGTCGCAGTTGGTGAGGACGCGGTCGAAGCTCAGTTGCTTCAGCGGATCTTTGAGTGTGGCTAACATGCCTGGAGCCATCACTCTGTTTCGTCCGGCGAGGAGCGATGATCGATTCGCGCGAGCCTATCTGGTGAGTGCGGCCATCCTGCGCACGCTCGATCGGCTGGATCTGACAGCCGAAGGGCGAGGACTCGTCTTCAAGCGAGTCTCACTGTACGACCAACGCTTTCTCGCGTGTGAGATCGAAACGTCGGACCTGGCCGAGTCACTCGCCAAAGACCTGCGGAAATATCGGCAGGTGGTCGCGCTCACTCACGTCCTGGGTTTACCGGTTAAGACAATTGTGCGGCAAACCAGCGTGACCTTCGCGATCGATCTTGGTCGACCCGCGCCAATCAGCTGGCGCACACGAGTAAAGCTGTTTCTGCGGAAATCAAGTATGGACAGTTCGTCATGACGAGTGATTTCACCCGAATCAATACTCGCGAGGCAGATCAGCGATGTGGCTTCCCGTGGCGTGTTGGCTGATTTAGCGCGGATAACGGGTGTTGCCATGGAAGCAGACCGTTGGGCGTGTTCGTGAAGGATGCGCAAATTATCTTCGGAGGACGAACGATGAGTGACAAACCAAGCGACAAACTCGATTACCTGGCCGTCGATGCCGGCTATGGGAATACGCGCATTTACGGCGCGAAGGGCGGCGTGGTGCTGCAGTCGCTGGTTGCGACGAACGGAGCTAAGACAGTCAGTAAATGGGCCGCCGGCGATCTGAAACGCGCTCGCCACGTGAATCGCCCGCTATTGGTGCGCACGGATGTCGGCGATTACTACGTCGGTCCGGGTGCGCATGAGGCTGGTTATCCAGTCGAGAATCTCGACCTCGATCGGATGACAGGGCCGGAAATGAAAGCGTTGCTGTATGGCGCGCTCAGTCAATATGGCACACCTCGCCAGGCGAACCTGATCGTCGCTCTGCCGATTGCCATGGCGCTGGGCGAAGATGGCGATCAGGCCAAAGAGCAGGCCAAGACAATCTTGCGAGGCGACCACACGTGGTGGGTTGCAGACAAAGAGAGCGGGAAAGACAAGAAGTACACCATGACGGTCAATGAAGTGGTCGTCACTTCGCAGCCGGCCGGCGCCATGTTCGATTTCTTGCTGACGAGCAAAGGCGAAATGCCGCCGGATAAGAAGATCATTCGACGCTCGAAGTCGTTCGGCATTCTCAGCCTCGGTTTCAACACCATTGAGATGATGGTCGTGGAAGAAGGGCGTTTAATCGAGAAACATGTGGCGGGGGAAGCGAAAGGTGTCCATTATCTGCTCGGTCTACTCAACCCCGATGAAGCCTACTCGCTGGGAGAGCTCGACAGCAAGCTGCGGGCCGGGCAGCTGGATGTATCGACTGCCCTGCCGCGTTGGCAACGCGAAGTCATGGGCCGAATTGCTCAGCACTGGGGCAAGGCGGTGCAGCGCTTCGAGGCCGTCTTCGTCGTCGGTGGTGGAGCCTACCTGATTCGAGATGCGTTGATCGGCAAATTCAAAGACAAATTAGTCATTCCAGATGATCCCATTCTGAGTATTGCGCGCGGCTGCTACAAATACACCCTGTTCAAATATGGGTCGGACAACACGTGATATGGGGTAGGCCGTGGCACGCAAACGGAATTCGCCGCAAGACCAGCCTGTTCTGGTCATCGATACTGAAATTCGTCTGTACCAATGGGAGCCGGAATTGCTGGCCTATTTCCAGCAATTCAAGCGGGGCCAATATGCCACAGCCATCAAGCGGGCCGTGCGTGTTGCGCTAAATGGAGGCGATCTTGCGTTAAATCTTCCAACCTCGGGAGGGTCAAAGGATTCAGAGGCCGATCCAGATGACCTCGATGGGTTTGTGGGCTAAGGATTATTCCCCGGCAAGAATGGCGCACGATTCTTGCCGGGGAATAATCCTGGGGCGAATCATGGTGCGAGACAAGCGGTACGCGCAACAACTTAATGAGTGGAACAGGTCAGGCAGGCATGGGTTGTGGGCTTAGCTACTGACTGCATGCGATGTTCGCTTAAACGAGCAAAATGGTTGATGGATAGCCAGGAGACGTAGCCGTGCCTAAGAACGGAAACAAACAACAGTCGAAAGAGCGATTCAAGCGGATCGGCAAGCACCTGGTTGTGAGCACCCGGATCGCGCTTGATCCGCATCAGGATGGCGGCATCATCGCGTTATTGCGCGAGGCTGAACGCAACGGCATGGCGAATATCATTCGCACTGCCCTGCGCGTGTGTTATCAGGCGGGTCTAGCGTCGAGCCCCGAAACATCGGTGCCAGTCAACCCGCGTATCGATCTGCTTGAGGGCAACGTGGGCGTTGTTTTATCCGATCAATGTGTCACGGCTGATGGCGGGCCGCACCAGGTTGTCATTTACCGGACCGACATTCAGCGCGTCATGACTGAACTGGCGATTGCACAGTCGAAATTGATGAATCGCTCAGTTGCTATTCCACAGGGCCTAACCATGCCACTGGAATTGGATCAGACGCCCATGAGACGTCGGCCTGCCGATAAAAGCCAGGCTGTGAGTAAAACATGACACAGATGGTGCAGTCCCAGCGGGAGGCTACACACTGCCCCGTGCGTGTATTGATCGTCGCAGCCGATCTTAGCCCGACAGCCCTGTTCGATCTGGTCGTCAAGCGAGACGTATCTCAGGTTCTTGATCTGCGGAATGCTAGCAGTCACACGGGGCGTCTGCTGGGTCGGGTCTATCACCGCCCGTCAAAAGTGCTGGCCGATGTTGTTTTGCAACGTCTCGTGTCGGAACGATGCGACGCGCTGGTCGAAGCATCGGTTGAAAACAAGTTGCTGGTCTTGGTTGATCACGAGCGCGCCGCTGAGGTTCAGGCCCATGTGCTCGCGCTCTGTGCTGACGCACAAATCGAAGTGGTCTAAATTGAGGAATCTATGACAGCTATTGTAAATGTGTTGTTCGTTCTCATCATCTTAGCCGGCGGCGATCCGCCAACGCCGCCCCCGCCTTTTCCTCCTGTGTGGCCGCCGACCGACCCATTGACTCACACTGTGGCACTGCCCAACGCCGATTTTGAATCAGGACTG
>JAUQXC010000561.1 GCA_030834825.1 Thermoflexales bacterium | reverse complement strand
CGCTCAAGTACTTGCGCGTATGATAGGGATGGACATGAAATCCATCGGCCACTTCACCGGCGAGTTTGCACAAGGGCGTCCCGACACCGGCAATAAAGATCGGGATATGGGGGTGATCGATCGTTCCCGGTGAGAAGAACGGCGTCATTAATGTGAGCTTGTATTCATTGCCACGAAAGTTCAACTTGCCGCCGGTCTGCCAGGAAGTCCACACGGCGCGAATGGCCTGCACGTACTCACGCAGACGCGGCACGGGGGGGGTCCACGTCATGCCAAAACGCCGCTCAATGTGCGTCTGCACCTGCGTACCCAGGCCCAGCATGAAGCGCCCACTTGATTGCTTCGCCAGATCCCACGCGGTTTGCGCCACGATCAGAGGACTGCGCGCAAAGGCAATGGCTACCGCCGTGCCGAAGTGCAGGCGCGAGGTATGCGCGGCCACATGCGTCAACGGCAAAAAGGGATCATGCTGCGTCTCGCTCGTCCAGACCGCGTCAAAACCGATCCACTCGGCGGCCCGCGCCAGCGCGCCGGCCTCCTGAAGATCGGTCGCAAAGCCTATGGAAGCATCGAGTTTCATTCTGCACCTCAGTCACACTCACGTACAGGTTATGCCTGGCGCACTACGCCTGGTGTTTCACTCTTCCCACCGGCTCGCTTCATTCAGGCGCACGATTTCTTCCTCGCTGAGCCGCCACCCAATCGCGCCTTCCATCTCGCGCCACTGTTCGACCGTGTTGACACCGACGATCGGGCACGTCACAGAGGGCTGCTGTCTGATCCAGGCCAAGGCGACCTGCAGAACCGTCTTGTTGCGCGCTTGCGCGATGACGTCCAGATTGTCGATGATGAAGAAGTTCTTTTCGATCAGCGCGTGGCGCAAATTCCAGCCGCGCGTGCCTTCCTGGACTTTCATTCCACGCCGATATTTGCCGCTGAGCAGACCACCCGCGATCGGGGAGTAAGGAATCACGCCCAGGCCGTACTTCATGCACACGGCGCGATGCTCCCGTTCAAACTCACCGCGATGCACCAGGTTGTAATGCGGCTGCAAGCAAGCGTAGCGTGCCAGATGGTGTTTCTCGCTGATCCAGAGTGCTTCCATCAAATGCCAGGCCGGCAGATTGGAACAACCCAGATAGCGCACCTTGCCCGCGCGCACCAGATCGTCGAGGGCGCGCAGCGTTTCATCCAACGGCGTGTGCTCATCCCATGCGTGCGTCTGATACAGATCGATGTAGTCCGTCTGCAACCGCCGCAACGAGGCCTCGCAGGCGGCGATGATGTGCTGGCGACTCAGACCCTGGTCGTTGGGACCGGGCCCCATCTGCCCGCGCACCTTGGTGGCAATGATAAACTGATCACGCCGCTGCGTTTTGAGCCACGCCCCGATCAATTCCTCGGCCACCCCACCGGGATTCCCCTCGGCCCAGCGGGAGTAGACATCTGCCGTGTCAATGAAGTTGCCGCCCGCTGTACTAAAGGCATCCAGCACCGGCCCGCAATTCTCACGCGGCGCCGTCCAGCCAAAATTCATGCTGCCCATGCACAGTTCGCTGACCTGGAGACCGGTGCTTCCCAGATACTTGTATTCCATGGAGGTTCCCCTGCAATGAGTCGCTAATCAAGAATAGCCGCTGGTCAGCTATCACTCAATAGCTGCACGCAAAACCCTAGCTCTTCATTCATCCCTAATCGCTCAAATACCGCGCGTGCTTCAGCCGCACAGCGTCGTGCTTCCGATTCGTCGCCGGCTTCCAGAATGATTTTGGCTAAAGCTAAGCTGGCTTGAGCCGATTCTTGAACAAAGCCTTCACGATCCGCAAGTTCTTTATACTTGGTCACCCATTCACGAGCCACTTCGTCATGCCGGAGTCGATGCTCAACCAGGCCATGCAAGTAAAAATTCTGTCCCAGCACCGTCGTGTGATCATTCCGCCCTTCAGCCAGCTCATATCCTTTGCGGATATGCTCAGCGGCGATTTCGAGGTTACCCAGCTCCAGGGCCGCCTCAGCTAGCGCGTTATGGATGCGCGTTGCTCCGCGATTATCCTTCAGCTCGATCGCGATGGGTAGCGCTTCATTAAGTATTTGATGAGCTTCTTCAAAGCGTTTTTGCCGCAACCAGACTTGTGCGAGATAAGTCCGCACGCTGATCCACTGCCCTTCATTCGTGGGATAGAGCTGTGAGGCCAAGATCAGCCTTCTTGCCGCCTCGGCGTATTGCCGCTGGTAAAGATACAAACGCCCGAGCCAGTGATTACAACGTGCTTGAACGTCCACCCGCTTATTTACTTCGGCCCACGCGAATACGCGCAAAGCCAGATCGATGGCTTGTGTCCAGTGGCCCTGGCGCCACAAAAAGGGATAGTATCCATTAAAGATATCCACCACGGTTAAGAATTCGCCGCGCTCGGCCAGATAATTCAGCACCGCCCCAAAGTTAAACAGCTCATCATTGATCAGCTGCCGATAGGGTGACGCACTCCAGCTGTGCTGCTGGATCAAATTGGTATAGTATTCGACTTGGCGACGTCTCAAACGCGCCTCAGTCTCCGGTTCCTGTGCCAGGTGCGCCAGCACAAAATGCCGGGTCAGTGGCAGAAGCGAGAACCTTGATCCCGATTTGTTAATCAGTGACAGCTGGTCCAAGCCGGCCAGTGCTTCATCCAGATCGAGCTCCTTTACGTCAGCCACAACCCCGAGCGCGTCGCGGGAGGCATCGGTCGCGAAGAGCGCCAGCGACCTCAATATCTCCCCCGCATATAGCCTCCTACTCATAATTTCAAAGGCGCGATCAAAACAGAATTTCGCGATATCATTGATGGGCTCGGCTAGCTTCCTCAGAACAATCTCGACCGTAGACCCCAACCCCATTTGGGCAATACTCCAAACGATCGCTAGTGGAACACCACCTGTCCGCTCATACAACCTCCGGGCATCTTCTGTGGCTAGAGGGATGACACTCTTTTTGTCGCACTCATGCTCAATAAGTTTCTGAGCATCTTTCCACGGCATGCCGAGCAAACGTACAGGGTAGGCAACATCAATGCGGTGCCGCGTCGTGACAATGGCTTTAGTGGGAGCCGGCAATTCACGTAGAAACTCCATGACGGCCTCGTCATCCACTGTTTCCAGATTGTCGACGATCAACAAAGTGCGTTGTCGGGTAAGTGCGTTACGTACCACCTCGTTCTGCTCTTCAGGGCGTGCCCGTGTAATGTCTTCCCGTTGAAGCGTCACGGCGATGGTTGTGAAAATATCCTCCAAGGTGCGCAATACTTGTCGGCGTTTTACGATTCCGTCGGCGGTTAGCACGGTCTGTTTCGCGCTGGTCCAAATGATCGCCTCAAACTGCTCTTCACGAGGCAAGGTGTCCTGGTCCGTCAAGAAACGATGGGCCACGGCAAGCGCAAGGGTACTCTTGCCCACACCGCCAACGCCATCAATGGTGACGAGAGCGTGTTGTGAATGGGGATATGGCCTCAAAATTCGAAGTACTTTGGCCAGCTCTGCTTCGCGGCCAATGAACTGGCCGTAGTCCGGCTGAGGTAAATTGTGATAGACCGGCGGCCTGCTCGAAGTCTCTCGGCTGCCAGCATAATAATGCTCGATGTAAGTGCCGACGACCTTATCTCGTCCCACCACATCCGCCCCGACGTTGATCTGCTCGGCATTTACATTTACGCCGCCGCTAACCGGGTTGGCTGATTTCGAGGATTCTCCCGGTGGAGGTTGATCCGTCATTTCTGCCTCACGTATCTTGAATCAGTGCGACGAAGTCTGCCCGCTCCAACCGCTCTATCCTTCCGACCTGTCCCGCTTCTCCGACACCGGCCGCCTGCTACAAATAACCATGCGCGACATACCAATCATAGCATTCTTGCAGGGCTTGTCGAATGGGTGTGTGCGGCAAACCCAATTCGCGTTGCGCCTTGGAAGAATCGAAGTAGATGTACTTGCCGGTGAGGCGCATCTGTTCGCCACTCAAGGGCAGCCTGGGTCCTACGATCTTCGCGACCAGATCCAGTGCTCCGCCCGCCGGGGGAATCGTCCAACGTGGCTGCGTGATGTGT
>JAUQXC010000560.1 GCA_030834825.1 Thermoflexales bacterium | reverse complement strand
AACCGCAACATAGTGCCCTGGATGAATTTTGGTCCCGCTCTTATGGGCTTCGCTCCGGTTTCCGGTGCACGAACTGAACAGCAGGATGATCACTGCCAGTAGTATCCCGTAACTTAGACGATTTTTCAGCCTGGTCCTCTTGGAGTGTTTCCGAGCCGTAGCGGGTGAAGTCAATCCATTTTCAAACATGCGCCTTACCTCTGAAGCTCCAACGAGCCTTGTTGACACAATACGAGTATTCGGCGGAGCGGATAATAGCATATATCCTACCTGGGTTCGTGAGAGACCCTCGCCGCTATGCGCCCATTCGCTGACTCGCTGCCCTGCGGGTTCGCTGGTCTGTCCGACGTTCGGGAGTATAATCGTCTCCATGAAGCGTCTATCATCGGCTATCGTTTTTGACTTCGGCGGCGTACTGGTCAACTGGGATCCGCACTATCTCTACCGCCCACTCTTTAACGGCGACGATGCCGCCATCGATCGCTTCCTGCGCGAGATCGGCTTTCATGAGTGGAACTTGCAGCAGGATGGCGGGCGTTCATTCGATGAAGGTGTGGCCGTGCTGAGTGCGCAGTTTCCGCAGCATGCGACTTTGATCCGGGCGTATCACGAACGCTACGTAGAAGCGATCACCGGTCCGATCGAGGGGACCGTGGAAATCTTGCGCGCCTGCCAAGCCACCGGCTATCCGCTGTATGGCCTGAGCAATTGGGCGCAGGAGAAATTCGACCTCGTCCGCCCCCTGTACGCCTTCTTTGACTGCTTCGACGACATCCTGATCTCCAGCACGGTGAATCTGGTGAAGCCGGATCCACGTATTTTTGAGATATTTCTACAGCGGATCGGACGCCGGGCTGAGGACTGTGTGTACATCGACGACTCGGCCGCCAACGTGGCAGTAGCCGATCGGTTGGGGTTTACCGCCGTCCACTTTGAAGCGCCCCGGCAACTGGCGGCGGAACTGGATCGGCTGGGTGTGCTGCATTTGAATGGTCACCGTTAGAGGAGGCGGTGGCAGAAAGGAATAGCCCATGCCTGCGGTACTACACGATCTCATCAGCACTGTAAAAGAACGGAAGTCAGGTGAACCGATCTTGTCGGCTTCTGAGCAGACCCGCCTTTCGTGGGCGCGGTTGGTGCGATCGCGGGATGAATTACCGCCCGCCTACCACAGTTTCTTCGAAGCACGGCCGGCGGGAGAAGCTTTCCCTTACGCGGTCCTGACGCCGACCTTTGCCGGATTTATGCGGCGCGAGACCGAGAGGCTGGTCTGTTGTCTTGACGAACGACTGTACATTCTGGAGAAGACTGCAAACGAACTCAAGCACACCAGTTTTGCCTTAACCGATCTGCATTGTGTGGAAATCGGCGCAGTGCTTTTGAATGCCTGGATCAAATTTCAGGGAATAGCGGAGGAGGATGTCCTGACCACGGTCACGCTCCGCTTTAACGCCGTAACCGATCGGTTCTTTGTGCCCTTTCTCACTCAGTTCAGAGAGGCCAACGCCGGCCCGATCGCTGCGCAGCACCCCGCCGAACTGAGCCAGCTTGACGCTGCCGATCTGTTGTCGTTCAAGTTCCGGAATTACGCACACCATAGCTTGTTGCCGGGCACGCAGGTTGTTGCGGTCCTGGCCCAGCCGGAGATAGGCCGCACCCTATTGCGGTTCGGGCGTTGGTCGTTTCGCCACACCCTCGCCACGGCGCACCTGCTGATCTTAACCGAGCGCGAACTGATCATCATCCGCGACGATCCTGACAGCCCCCGCTATCAGGACGATACACGCTATGGCGGCGTCTGGGATTACATTCCGCTGAACAAGATCGAGCGGATCAGCTGGCAGGGCGGAGACGCTGAAACGTTGACGGTTGGGCTGGAATTACCTCGCGGTGATCGGGTCGAAAGCTTGTTTGCGACAAACCGGCGCGGCGAAGTCGAGCGGTTTCTCAATCAGGTGATCGAATGGGCGCCCGAGGCGACCCTGCAACGCGCGGGGAGTTTTGCAGACCAGCCCTCCGGCGATTAAAATCGCACCTCCTGGGCGTGCCACCGACCGTCGGCCTACGCCGACGAGGCCCCGTCCACGCAGGTGGACGTTCAGCCATCGGCTCTAAAGGCGCGACTTCCAGTCGCCAGCCCGTCGCCACCGCAAAACTTTGACGCGCTCACGCGCGGGTTTTAGTGCTTGACTTGCGCTAGCCTGTGCGCTATCCTTACCACAGACCTATGGAACTTATCTTCATCGTCGGGATTATCATTGCCATCATCGGTGGCCTGACCATTGCGGCGGTCATCTGGCAGAGCGATACCCGGTCGGCAGTCGCCGGACCGGATAATGTGACGGCGCCGCCACCTCCGATCGAGGCCGTGCCCGTACCGCCGCTGCCCGACGATTTTCTCGCGCCACCCGTAGCCCCTCCTTCTAAAGAACCGGAAGATGAGGCCTCACTGACCATTGAGGCCATTACCGCGATCTATGCTCACGCCAACGATGAAGTTGCCGTCGCCGACAATGCCTTGCAGCTCAACGTGGCGAATGTCCTGGCGACACAGATCGAGCGGCTGTATGAAGAGTACGTGCAGCTGGGAGAAGAACGATCGAAGCTGGCTGAGACGCTGCTGACCCACATGCTCTTCGAGAAGATCGAACGATCGGCCGGACGGCTGGAGATCGCCACCGAACGCGAGACACTGGACTTGCGCGAACGCTTTAGCCAGGTCAGCGCCAACTACGATCGCGTGCAGTTTCGCCTCGGTTCATTGCAGCACCTCAACACCCGCCTCGACGATCCACGTGTGGCCGAGCAGCTGGACGATCTCGTGATGGAAATCCGGCGCCTGGCGAACAAAACTCACTCGCTTTCGTGAAGGGCGTTCACTCTACCTGAAAAGCAAACGCGGCCCCACGCCAAAACACTCGCGGCGTGGAGACCGCGTCCGCCTCTTGATCTCCGACATCGGCACTGCATCCGCCTAGCGCGCC
>JAUQXC010000559.1 GCA_030834825.1 Thermoflexales bacterium | reverse complement strand
ACCAACTTGATTACTTTGGCGATCCACAGGCCTATGCCAAAGAACAAGAACTGCGCGCAATGCGCCTCTGCGCTGAAGCCTTGATTCATTTCGCGGCACGCCACGCCGAAAAGGCGCGCGAACTGGCACAGCAGGAACTCGAGCCGGGTCGTCGACAGGAATTGGAACGCATTGCGGAGGTCTGCTCCCACGTCCCCGCGCACGCACCGCGCACTTTCTGGGAAGCGCTGCAATACTACTGGTTCGTGCACCTGGGCGTCACAACTGAACTCAACACATGGGACGCCTTCTGCCCCGGCCATCTCGATCAGCATCTCTCGCCGTTCTACGAACGCGAACTGGCCGCCGGAACTTTGACGCGCGAACAGGCCGAAGAGCTGCTGCACTGCTTTTGGATCAAGTTCAACAATCAACCCGCGCCACCTAAAGTGGGCGTGACCGCGGCCGAAAGCGGCACCTACACCGACTTCGCACAGATCAACACCGGTGGCGTAAAGCTCGACGGATCGGATGCCGTCAACGACGTGACCTATCTGCTCCTTGATGTGATCGAAGACCTGCGCCTGTTGCAGCCCAGTTCCTCGGTGCAGGTCAGCAAGAAGAACCCCGATCGTTTTGTAAAACGCGCGGCAAAAATTATCCGGACGGGCTTTGGCCAACCGTCAGTCTTCAACGCCGATCTGATCGTGCAGGAGTTGGTGCGCCAGGGTAAAACGGTAGAGGACGCACGGCAAGGCGGATCGAGCGGCTGCGTGGAAGTGGGCGCGTTCGGCAAAGAGAACTACAATCTCACCGGCTACTTCAATCTACCTAAGATTCTGGAGCTGACGCTGCACAACGGTGTCGATTCGCGCACGGGCCAGTTGCTAGGTCTAGCAACCGGCGATCCGGCGACCTTCACTTCATTCGACGAGCTATTGGCCGCCTATGAAAAACAACTGCGCCACTTCGTCGCTATCAAGATGCGCGGCAATGCCCTCATCGAGCGCTTGTATGCCACTTACCTGCCGGCACCATTCCTGTCGCTGCTCATCGACGACTGTATTGCAACCGGTAAAGACTATCACGATGGCGGCGCACGCTATAACACCAGCTACATTCAGGGTGTCGGTCTCGGCACGATCACGGATGCGTTGACGGCGCTGAAGTTTCACATCTTTGATCGCCGCACGCTGTCCTGGGCGAGCCTGCGCGCCGCACTCGGCGACAACTTCGCAGGGCACGAACGCACGCGGCAGCTGCTACTCAATCGCACGCCGCGCTATGGCAACGACGACAATTACGCTGATGATGTGATGAGAACCATCTTCGAGATGTACTTCAACGCCATCGAGGGACGTCCCAACACCAAGGGCGGCACGTATCACGTCAACCTGCTGCCGACGACGGTGCACGTCTATTTCGGCTCGGTGATCGGCGCGACGCCGGACGGGCGCTTGGCCGGTGAGCCGCTCTCCGAGGGCATTTCGCCGGTGCAAGGCGCCGATCGAGGCGGCCCGACCGCGGTGCTCAAATCTGCCGCCAAGCTGGATCACGTCCGCACTGGTGGCACGCTGCTCAATCAGAAGTTCACGCCGCAGCTACTGAAGGATGAAGCCGGCCTCGTTGGACTGGTGCAGCTCATTCGGACTTACTTCAAACTCGACGGGCATCACGTTCAATTTAACGTCGTCGATGCAGCGACCTTGCGTGCAGCGCAGGAACACCCCGAACAGCACCGCGATCTCATCGTGCGCGTGGCAGGTTACAGCGACTACTTTTGCGATCTGAGCCAGGCGCTGCAAGACGAGATCATTGCCCGGACGGAGCATCAGAAGTTTTAGAGAAGAAACCAAAATCACCCTCCCGGAGGTCTGAAACCTCCGGGAGGATCAGGGCTCCGCGCATTTAGCTTCTCCGCGCACATCACAGTATAATCACTCTACCCCAGGCCACCGGAGAAGTCACATGAATCTCAACAGCGCATTGCGCGAATTGAAACGGCGCGGCACAGCGCAAAACCGCAAGATCTACCGGCGCCATGGTATCGGCGAAAATATGTACGGCGTCAGCTTTACCGATCTGCGCCTGCTTGCCAAACAAATCAAACTCGATCACGATCTGGCTATCCACCTATGGGCGACCGGCAATCACGATGCCCAGGTCCTCGCCACCTTGATCGCCGATCCGCAGCAGTTCGACGCTAAGACGCTCGACGCCTGGGCGAAGGACTTGGGCAACTACGCTATTACCGATCAATTTGTGGGACTGGTGACACGGACGGCTTACTGGCAAAAGAAGGCCGAGAAGTGGCACACGGCACGGAGTGAATGGATTGCTCGGGCTGGCTGGAATCTAATCGGGCAGCTGGCGCTGCGCGAACCCGCTTTGCCGCATGGTTACTTCGCGCCTTATTTGACCGAGATCAAAATGGGCATCCAGCAGCAGAAGAACCGCGTGCGCGAAGCCATGAACAACGCGCTGATCGCCATCGGCGTGCGGGATGACGAGCTGCAAGCGCAGGCCCTGGAGATCGCCAAAACGATCGGGGTGGTGGAGATCGATCACGGCGAAACCAACTGCAAGACGCCGGATGCCACCGCGTACATTCTGCGTACGATCGATCATCGGCGCAAAAGAAACCCCAAAGGAAAACTGACATGACTGACAAACGCGAAGAGCTGATCCAGCGTCTCGACGCCGCGCGCGCGGTGCTGACTGAACTATTAGCCGACATTCCAGCAGAAACCGAAATCTACCCCAGCTGGACACTGCGCCAGTTTTACGCACATCTCACCGGCTGGGACGACGTGGTGACAGCCGCGTTGAAGGCCCACACGGTCGGACAAACACCCGCCACGCCCGCCGTCAAAGGGGTCGATGCCTACAATGCCGAATCGGTGGCCACGCGCAGCACGCTGGACTACGAGCGCATCGTGCGTGAGTGGCATTTGGCGCGCGAGCAATTAAAGGCGGCGCTGCGCGAGCTGCCGCTCGAAAAGCTAGATGTGCCGGTGCTCTATCCGTGGGGGCCAACCGGCAGCGTGGAAAAAATGGTGGGCGTGCTCATCTGGCACGAAGGCACGGAACACACCGATGAGCTGCGCGCCTGGCTCGAAAAACAAGCTGCCGCCTGACCAACCATGCGGTCACTGCGCCAATGCCTGCTCGATACCGATGCGGTGGTGCTGCGCATCATCGCCACGCGCTGGTCGTTGAACCCGATCGGCCTGAAGCCGCGTGAACTGGTCGATCGCCTCGAAGAAGCGATCAGCACTCCGGCGCGCGCTACCCTGCTCCTCGAAACGTTACCAAGCGCCGAGCGAGAGGCGTTGCGCGCGCTGCTCAGCGCGGGCGGCACGCTGCCCGTGGCGAATTTCGCGCAGCGCTTTGGCTCCATCCGATCGGTTGGGCCCGCCCGCCTGGAACGCGAGCAGTTGTGGCGCAGTCCCAGTAGCCCCACAGAAAATCTGTGGTACCTGGGCCTGCTCTACCGCGGCTTCGAGCAATTGCCCAACGGCGCGATGCGCGAGGTCTTCTTTGCGCCCGCCGAATTAACCCCTTTATTACCGCTGTTGAAAGCGCCCGATCGATCCGTCGAACCATTAGAGCTCACTGCGACCCCGGCCGGGATTCGATCGAGTGGGGAAGCACTGGCCGACGATCTGTGCACGCTGCTCAGTCACTTGCACAACAACTTTGTGCGCTACGCAGACCCGCGCCTGAGAGCGATGATCGAACCGCTGCGATCGGCGCTTGCGCTCCAGCTGCGAGAGGCGCAGGCCGCCCGCCTGGAATTTTTAGTACACCACGCCGAACGCGCACGCTTGATCAAAATTGCCGGTCAGCGGCTGCGACCCGATCCGCAGCGCAGCACCGACTGGCTGCGGGCGCCTGCGCTCGATCAGCTGCGCGTGCTCTTTGAGGCGTGGCGCACCAACGCGGCTTGGAACGATCTACAGCGCTCCAATCTGCTGCAGATCGAAAAAGCCGTATCGTTGCGGAATGATATTGTCGCCGTGCGTGCGACCCTGATCGCTGGCCTGCGGGCTGCGGTGCCCGGTGCCTGGCACACGGTTGCGTCTTTATGCGCGCGGATGAAGATGCAAAGCCCCGATTTTTTGCGCGCAGATTTCGACACCGATTACGTGCGCGAGACAGCCACCGGCGAGTACCTGCGCGGGTTCGCCGCCTGGGATCGTGTGGAAGGCGTGCTAATTCAGTACGCACTGACCGGCCCGTTATTCTGGTTGGGCTTGATTGACCTGGATAGTGGCTCGGCCTCGTTCTGTGTGACAGCCCGCGGCGCCAGCTTGCTGGGGATTATGAATGAAGCCGTTGAGACGGGCGAGGCCGCGCGGGGATTCACCGTGCGCAGCGACGCCACCATTCACGTCGCGCCGGTACGTCGTTACGATCGCTTTCAAGTGGCGCGGGTGGCCGACTTGATCGCGTTGGTGAATGATGAGTATCGCTACCGGCTCACGCCTTCGTCGCTGACGCGCGCCAATTCGCAGCGGATTTCCACAGAGAAGGTACTGGCCTATCTGGAGCAAACCGCCGATCACGGCTTGCCGCCGACCCTGGCAAAAGCCGTGCAACGCTGGGCCGGCAAAGGCACAGAAGTGAAAGTGGAACGCGCGGTGATCGTGCAGGTGAAGGACGCGGCCATTTTGAAACGCTTGCAGGAATCACCCAAAACGCGCGGGTTGGCGATCGAACCGTTGGGGCCAACGGCAGCCCGCATCAACGAGAAGGATTGGCCCAAGTTAGTGGCGATTTTAGCAGAAGCGGGAGTGTTGGTGGATTAGTGCGTTAGTGCGATAGTCCAACGGTTCTACTGACAACTGATCACTGACAACTAATTACTGATCCCTGATCGACTTCTCTCCGTACTCGTAGAAACCCCGATCGTTCTTCTTGCCCAGACGGCCTGCGCGCACCATCTGCTTGAGTAGCGGCGCAGGTCGATAACGATCGTCGCCGTATTCGTCGTACAAGCCGCGCAACACCGCCAGCACCACATCCAACCCGATTAAATCTCCCCACTCCAATGGCCCTAAAGGGTAGTTGGTGCCCAATTTCATCGCCGTGTCGATGTCATGCGGCTGTGCCACGTTTTCCATTAGCGCATAGGCCGCTTCGTTGACCAGACAGCACACAATGCGCGGCAGCACCAAGCCGACGCTATCTTCAACCACCGCCGTTTCCAGCCCCAGGCCGGTAAAGAATTTTTGCACCTTGCCCAGGGTTGACGGATCCGTCTGTAACCCGGGTGCGAGCTCAATCAGATTGCCGTGTTTGAGCGGGGAGAGTGCGCCAAAGCCCACCACCCAATCGGCTTGTGACGCCCACGCGCCAACCTGCGTGGCCGTCACGGATAACGCCGCCGTAATCAAGGGCGCATCGGCGGGCAGAGCTTGATCGAGCGTGCGGATCAGGTCGCGCTTGGTGTCCAGCGATTCCACCACCACGTCGATGGCGAGCTGCGCTTTCTTGGCATCGTCGGACAGTCGCCGCAGCGCGCCGGAATCGATCAAGTCTTCGATGAGATACATCGAGACTTCGTACCCGGCATCGACACACAACGCCGCAAGATCTTCCACCAGCGGCGACTCACCGGCAATGACGATTTTGTTGCGGGCAGACGGCAGTTTGGCAGGCATAGGCTCGAAGTTCTAACGACTTAGTGCCATCCCAACGACTTGTAGGCGGCCACGACCATCACGCACACCGGTTGTTCTTGGCATTCGACACCGGCCACTTCCAGGTAAACCTCGCCATAATCGTACGGGCGGCGATCCATGAGCGAGCGAATCGTCAAATCCAGATTACGGCGCACTTCTGCCTCCGACGAACCGTGCTGCTCGACGAACAGACCGCGGAGGGTGTTAGGTTCCTGCGTCCAGGCCAGCCCGGCCCAGGCCCAGCGGCCCGGCGTGGTTTCCGTCTGGGAGGCCAGCACCACGTAGAGGCGATCGCCATAGTCTTTCGGCTCGCCGACAAACGGCGCCTGCACAATGGTGCTGTAGGGTGGAATGACCGACGAGAGATGAATCAGGTTGTAGTTGCCGACATGTGCATCATACATCGCATTGTCGAAAGCGGCCAACGGCGTGGGGCCAGCGCCCCGGCCAATGGTCAGATAGATTTTCATGTAGTGGTGGCTCCATTCCAAAAGGGGTGACGGCGCTTACGCGCGGCGCATATTCTATCACAGCGAAGGATTTCGGCAATGGCAAAAAAAGCGATCAGCCAGCTCGCCCGATCAGGCCGGCGTGCCACCACGCAAAAGCCCGGCTCTGAAAACGAGCCGGGCTTTCTCCCACATGACTCTTCCGGGCTAAACGGGAAGAAGAAACCGGGTTTCTCCGCGCTAAACGCTCAATTCCATTTGGAATCGCTGGCGCGGAAACCCGGTTTCTAGATCAGCCATTTCCCGCTGACGCCGGATGACGCTCCTACATTGAACCGATCTGCCTGCGAGCGTTAACGCCGCACCAGCGGTAGATAGGTGGTGTAAGGTCGAATCTTGAGCACCTCAAGCGTGACTGTGGCCACTGGCCCCAGCGGTTGATGGGCTGGAGTGACCAGCTCAGCCGTAATCACATGAGTTCCAGCCACCAGGGTGTGAGTTGTCGTGTAGCCATAGACCATGCTGATCATGCTGCCATCGACCCACAAATGCCAATGCCCGTCCGTGGGGATGGCGAAGTCGGTCGTGGTGATGACCAGCGGCACACTAACGCTGATGTTGTCGGTAGCGGTGAAGATTTGACCATTCGTCGGCGTGACGAACGAGATTCCAGGCACAACGGGCGCATTGACGACCACGTTGACGGTAGCCACCGGTCCCAGCGGTTGATGTCCCGTGTCGACCAGTTCAGCCGTGATCACATGCGGCCCAACCAGCAAGGTTTGCGTCGCCGTGTAACCGTACACCATGCCGACCATACTGCCATCGATCCACAGATGCCAATGACCATCGGTCGGGATAGTGAAGTCGGTCGTGGTGATCACCAGCGGCACCTCGACGCTTGTACCATTCGTAGCGGTGAAGACCTGACCATTCGTCGGCGTGACGAAGCTGATGCCTGCCACATTGAAGGACCAGCGATAAGTCCGCTGCATCGGTCCTTCGTCCACATAACCGGCGGGCACCAACGTTACCTGATGTTGACCGCCCGCCAGGGCGCGACTGGGAGTGAAAGTCACCACCGTGCCCGTGATGTACTCAGTGGGGAAGTGCTGCTCAAAGCTGAATGCACCAGTATATGTTTCACCCAGCGTGTTCGTGACCACGAACGTGGAGGTGGTGATGTGCGTCGTGTTCAGCTGGCGATTGAACGCCACCGTGATCGGCTGAGTAGCGTTCAACAGCGTTGCACCATCCGCCGGGAAGTGCGACAGCACGATGGGATCGCGCCAGTTGTGGGCCGTATCCGTCACGGTCATGACGCCGGTCGCGCCATAAACTGTAGTCAGCTGGCGATTCGCAGTGCCGACCAGCGTGCCCCAGTTTTCCACCGTATCCCACGAGCCGCGCGTATACTTGTATTGTAGTGCCGTGCCTTCGCCGATGGTGACGGTGTACATCCATTGGGTGGCGCTGAGCTGCGTGATGGGTTGCGCGCCCGGACTCCATGCTGCGCCAAAGGCGGCGGCATTATCACCCGCGATGTAGACCGTATCGCCGCTGGGTGTGAAGTCCGGCACCGTGACGAAGAAGCGCAACTCGACGAGTCGCGGGACGGCGCTGCCGATCGCTTCGTTTGAATCTCCCGAAGCATTGAACGACGTATCGAGCGCCTTGACCGTGTAGGTGTAGGTGTGCCCGCCGACAACCGCATCATCGGTGTAGACGGTCGTGGAAGCCAGCACACGTCCGATCTGGGCCACATCGCCCGGCGTTTGCTGATCGCTGTAGCGATAGAGATCGTAAGCGTAGAGATCACTATCGGCCACGGGATCCCACGCCAACGAGATATGATCGGTGCCCCAGTGGATGACGTGCAGATTGAGCGGAGTGGCAGGCGGTGTCGTATCTGAAGAAGCATTCACCGTCAACTCGCCAGGCATCGTACCGCTGACGTAAGCATAGGTCCACTCACGACCGTTGGTGCTGCTGAAGCGAGCGACGTACTGGAACACGCCAACGGCTTCGGGCGTGAGGGTCGTACTATAGTAGTCGTTGTTGCCGAGGTCGCCGGCATAGCTCATCGGCGTCCACAGCGTCCAGCTCAACGGGTTGGTGCCGCTGATGCCGTAACCCAGCTGCGCGATGACGCCCGCGCCCTGACCTGCACCGTTCGTAATGCCGTCGATCCAGACCTGCGCCGTAATGACCTCGGTGGGCGTGAGACCGATCGTGTGGACGATGCTCGCCGGCAACAGGTCGCCCGCCCAGCCGATGGTGGCGTGTGGCAAGGCGTCGTCTTCGTTGGAATAGATGCTTTCATTGCCGTTCGCATCAACCGCGGTGACGACGTAGTAATACCACGTGCCGTTGCTTACGGCAGTGTCAGTATAGACAACATCGGTCGTGCTCGTGACGATGCGCGTGTAGCCGCCGCCGGACAACAACGAACGATAGATGTTGTAGTTCGCCGCTCCGGTTACCGCATCCCAATCCAACCAGACCTGCCCATCGCCTTCGGAGGCCACCAGATTAGCCGGGGCTGCCGGAGGAATGACGTCGCCGCTTTCGTAGACCAGCAGTGCGCCCAACATCGGCGGCACGTCGGCGACGGTGATAACGTTACCCGTCACGGTGTAGACGACGCCGCTGTTCAACACGTCGGTGAAGACCGTACCATTGCCCAGATAACGGCCCACATCGACCGTGATCGTTTGCGTCGTCGTATGGCGATTGACGATCACAACGGCAGCGTCGCCGACCGTATCTGAGATCCACTTGCGGCCATAAACGTACACTTTATTCGTGTCATCCACGCGCAATGTATCGAACGAGCCTGTGCGCAGTGCGGCGTGATTATTGCGCGCACCAGTCAGCAGCTTGTAGTAGTCGCGCAGTACATTCTGCCCGCTTTCCGATTGCAAATGCGTGTAGAAGGGCGTGCCGCTTTGATCGAGCCAGGGGAACGGTTGACGGTTGTAAGGATCGTCTTCCCACCTGCCGCCCGCGTAAGCGACCGGCCCGACCAGGCCGACTTCATCGCCGTAGTAGATCGTCGGCGCGCCGGGCAACGTGAGCTGCATCAAGGCCACGCCTTTCAGGCGCGCCATGGCGTCGCTCCAGTCATAGTTGGGGTTCAAATACAACGTGGGGCTGACCAAATCTGTGTTGTGATCCAGCATGAACAATGCGCGATTCATGTCGTGGCTGCCCAGCAGGTTCATCATGGAGTAGTAGGCGGGCGGCGCGTAACGTTCCTGCCAGTTGTGGAGGCGTGCGTCCACCTGTGATGGATTCAGCGGACTCAACTCCCCCGCCGAACTGCCGGAATTGTGATCGTTGTCGGTGAAGGTCTCATCGCGCCAGAAGCTGAGCAGGGCCGAGCTGTACTGATAGTTCATTGTGGCGTCCCACTCATTGCCCAAGGTCCACGACGCAGCATTGCCCCACTCTTCGCCGACGATGTAGGTGTCGGGATTTACGGCGTGCGTCGCCGCCCGGAAGCCTTCCCAATAATCATTGGCGGGATCGTTGGTGACGCCGGGATCGACATCGCCGGCGACGTCCAGGCGCCAACCGTCGGCCCACTGCATCCAATACGGCGCAATCGATTGCGTCCCGCTGGTGTAGATCAGGGCGCGCACTTCGGGATCGGTGGCCCGCAGCTTGGGCAGACTGTCAAAGCTGAACCAGCTCTCGTAGGTAGCTGCATTAGGCGTGCCGTTAGAACTAGCACACACGCCGCTGCCCGGCGTCACGTCCCTGAAGTAGTACCAGTTACGATACGGCGAGTTCTGGCTTTCGCACGCACCCACCTGCGCATAGCGGCCATAGCGATCGAAATAGATGCTGTCCGACGAGGTGTGATTGAACACGCCATCGAGGATCAGATGCATGCCACGGTTGTCCAGCTCGTTCGTCAGCGAGATGAACGTCTGTAAATCGCCGAAATTGTCGTCGATGAGGCTGAAGTCGGTGGCGTCGTACTTATGATTGGATGGCGCTTCGAAGATCGGGTTCAGATAGATCGCCGTCACGCCCAGGTCTTGCAGATAGTCGAGTTTGTCGTGCAGACCCTGCAAATCGCCGCCGTAGAAATTCTTGCTGTATGTGCCATTGCACGGACCGGCGTCGCGGGGATCGCAAATGTACTGGTTCCAATCGTCCTGCAACGAACGATAGACCGTGCCCAAGGTTTCGCTGTAGAAGAACGTGCCACTCGGTGTGTGGTTGGTCGTGATGCCGTCGCGGAACCGATCTGGGAAGATCTGATAGACAACGGCGTTCTGGATCCAGTCGGGCGATTCAAAGGATGGATCGTACACGGTCAGCTGCCAGCTATTGTCGGGGCTAGCGGCAAAAGTCCCGCCCCAGCCGCCATCGCGTGTTGCATCATCTTCATAGTAGGCGGTGGCCGTACCATCGATCGCGATGAAACGATACCAGTAGACGGTGGGCAGCGCACTCGGCGGCAGCTGAACTTCCCACCACTCGTACTTGCCATCGCCCACCTTGCGCGTCATGTTGAGCAGGGATTGCTCGTTGGTGCGATCGTTGTAGATTCGCACCTTCGCCGCTGTGAGGTCGCCATCGGCCGCGCGCAGGCGCAGCGTAACTGCAGTATCCGTTGTCACGGCGCCCAACGGATTGCGATACAGTGCATCGCGGCTGTTGTGGCCCAGATCGGTCCACCAGACATTGTTGTCGTGCGCGGCCGTCGTCTTAATCGATACGACCTTCACACGACCGCGAGCTGTGTCCAAATAGAAGCCCAGCGTTTGATCAGCAGCGTAGGCCTGGAAGCTCACGGTGCTGGCGTCAATCGAGCGACCACCCGCACCATACTGCTGATCCCAACTTCCCGTCCGTGACACTTTGTAGGCGTAACTGCCGGCGCTCGACACAGTGTAGGTCACGGCATACAAGCCTGGTGCGACCGGGGCCAATTGCGAGGCTGGTAGTGTGTTGCTATAAGTTCCACCCGGTTGCCAGTTACCCACGGCGGTCCAGTCGGCGGGAATGCTGTCGTTGGCGTTGGCAATATTAGACTGCGGCCACCAACCGTCGTCATAGGTGTTGGTATCCAGCGTGAACCTGACGGCCTGATTGGGGATATCGACGATCAACCAGGCATTGTTGTTGGGATAGCTGGTGCTCCAATTGTCGACGGTGATCTTCCACTCATGCGTACCGGTTGTCACAAAAGTGTAATTGAGCGAGTAGATACCATCGCCGGGAACCAAGTCACCATGCGTGCCGTCATCGTAGAGTTGATCCTGCGTGCCGCTCCAACCGTTCATGGAGCCGCGTAAATACCATTGGGCCGTGCCCGCCGCACCGGCTGGAACTGCCCTAATACGACCGCGCGCAACATCCAGGAAAAAGCCCACGACTTGATTGGCAGAGGTTGTCGTGAAATTGAAATTGCCGGAATTGACGGAGCGCCCATCGGGGCCGAATTGATGCGCCCATGAACCCGTCTCTGTCACCTTGTACTGATAAGCCCCGGCGCTCGGCACTGTGTAAGTTACAGCATACAAGCCTGGTGCGACTGGGGCCATTTGCGAGGCAGGTAACGTGTTGCTAAAAATTCCACCCGGCTGCCAGTTGCCCACTGCCGTCCATGTATTGGTCAGCATATCGGCCGAGTCAATCACATTGGCGAGATTCGTGGAAGGCCGGTAGCCATCATTCACGGTGCCTGTGTCAAACACAAATTTGACGGTTTCAGGATTGGTCGTGGTGTACAACCATTTGTTGTCACCTTCTTCACCAGGGTAACCAGTCCACGTGCCGCAGCTAAAGATTTTCCACCCAGCGTATCCAACTGTCTGGGTAATGGCATAATCCAATGACAACACACCATCATTGGCAACCAGATCCCCATGCGTTCCGTCATCATACAGGGGATCGCTGCCATTGTTCCAGCCTTGGAAGTCACCCGCCACACACCAGTTGGAAGCTGCCGCCGGCGCAGCGGGCAGAGTGCCTTCCCCTTGTTCGGGGATAACGCGTTCAATTGGTTTTGAGAAAGCAGGCGATACATTTAACGGCAGTAAGCTGACCAGCACCGCCAGCACTGTCAGCCAGACAACTAAAGTCTTTCTCTTCATTGCAGCTCTTCTCCTAGGGGTTGAGATATGTCATGGATTCAAGGTCAATTGGGTTGGGAATTGTCTCTGTCGGCCCGGGCACCTCCTGTAAACAAAAACGCCAGCAGCTGTCCCATAGAGCAGCCACACTGGCGCGAGCTTTACTGGTAATTGAGGATGATACGCTGAACCACCGCAGTGTTCATACTCTCACCTAAAAACTGTCGTGGGTGAACGGCGATTATCGAAGGGCGAGGTTTTACAAACCGGTTTGCGTCGCTAGTTATTATAGCGCCCCACAAACCGCTTTGTCAAGCTGGCGGGGCGAAAATTAAGGTTGATTTTCCGTTGGATATTCGTAGAAGCCGCGTCCAGATTTGCGGCCCAGTAGCCCGGCAGCGGCCATGCGCTGCTGCAAGGAATGGGGGCGAAAGCGCGGCTCTTGAAAATAGGCCTCGTAGATCGACTTTGTCACGGCCAGGTTCACATCCAGCCCAATCAAATCGAGCAGTTCGAACGGCCCCAGCTTGAAACCGGCGGCCCGTACGACCCGATCGATGGTCTCAGCAGCAGCCACGTGCTGATCGAGCAGGCGCAGCGCTTCACCGTAAAAGGGCCGTGCAATACGATTGACGATGAAGCCCGGCGTATCACGTGTGACGATCGGGGTCTTGCCCCAGCGCCGCGCCAGATCGACCAGGTAACCGATCGTGGCCGGCGACGTCCGATCGCCCTGCACCACTTCGACCAGCGCCATCATCGGCGCCGGATTGAAGAAGTGCAAGCCGGCCACTTGTTCAGGACGTTGAGTCACGCCCGCCAAAGCGGTGATCGACAGCGAAGAAGTATTGCTGCACAGCAGCGCTGCCGGATCGCAAATGTGGTCGAGAGAGTGAAAGATGTCGCGCTTCAAGGCCAGGTCTTCCGGCACGGCTTCAATGACTAAGCCCGTATGTGCCATATCAGCCAGATCGGCGGTGAGCTGCACCCGATCGAGTGTCGTCTGCAGCTCCGTTTCGTCGATCCGCTTCTTTTCGACGTGACGTTGTAGTATCGCGTGGATGGCGTCAAAGCCGCGTTGGGCCAAAGCCAGCTGGACATCATACATGACCACGTCGTGGCCGTGACTCGCCGCAACGTAGGCAATGCCGTTGCCCATCGTCCCGGCGCCGATAATGCCGATGGTGCTCATAGTCGATAACCTGCTTTCTGCAGTTTGCTAGTATTACAACGAGACTTTCATTACTACGAGACTTTTGCATGATACACTCCATGGCAACCTTTCAAGCAAGGAATCGCCATGGCTCACACGATAAAACAACGCCCACCGCGCCGCAATCAGCCGCCCGCCAGTGGCCGTCCGGCTGGCCTCAAGTTGACGGTTCAAGATCAGGAAGCGATTTGCCAAGCGTTGGCGGACTATCATCGTCTGTTTGACGATTGCTTCTATCGGCGCGAGCAACGCGACTGGTCGGCCGTGTATCTGTGCGGACAACTGTCGAACGCGGAACGTAAGACCATTGAGCCGATGCTGTTGGAAGTGTTGGGGCCGGATCGTAATGCCGTGCGCGCGGCGCAAGATTTCATTGGTGCCGGCCAGTGGGATGCGCAAGCTGTGATTCGTCGCCATCAGGAGTTGGTGGCACGGTCGTTGGGGCACCCCTGTGGCGTAGTCATTGTCGATGGCAGTGGCTTTCCGAAACAAGGCGAGCACTCGGTTGGTGTCACTTGGCAATATTGTGGACGGTTGGGCAAGCTGGCGAACTGCCAAGAAGGCGTGTTTGTGGTGTACGCCAGCCCCTTGGGTTATACGTTTCTGAATGGTCGCTTGTATCTCCCCGAGGACTGGTTTGATCGTGATCATCAAATGCGCTGGCAAGACTGTGGCATTCCCCACGGGACGGCGTTTCGCACTGAACCCGCGTTGGCGTTGGACAGGGTCCGCGATTTGGTCGAGCGCGATGTGCTGCCATTTCAATGGGTCACGTGCGATGAACATTTCGGCCAAAATCCAGGCTTTTTGGACGGTGTGGCGGCGTTGGGCAAATGGTATTTCGCCGAGGTCCCCAACAATACCCGCGTGTGGTTGCACACGCCCGCGGTGGAGCCGGCTGGCCCGGGCTTGTTGGGACGTCCACGAGTTCGTGCGCGTGTGCGGTTGGATGCACCACCGGCTCAGGAACTGCGCGCATTGGCCAGCCACCTGCCCAAGACCCGCTGGCAGCGTCTGACCCTTCAAGAAGGAAGCAAAGGGCCATTGCGCGCTGACTTCGCCTGGTTGCGCGTCACCACCGTCCGCAATCGCTTGCCCGGGCCACATGTGTGGGCTATCTTTCGGCGCAGTCTGAAGGAACCGACCGAGACCAAGTATTACTTGTGCAACGCGCCGGTTGGCATCGCGCCCCACACGATAGCCGACATGAGTGGTCAACGCTGGCCGATCGAGACGAGCTTCGAAGAGGCCAAAGGTGAAGTTGGCATGGATCATTACGAAACCCGCACCTGGGTCGGTTGGCATCATCATATGGCTCAAACGTTTTTGGCCCATCACTTTTGCCCATGTCCCCGGCCCTCGGGCCGGGGTGGGCCGGTGCGTGATGCAAGTGCGAGCACAGCTAAAAAAAGTCACCGGCCTTGACCACCGCGCAAGCGCGACAATTGGTCGCGCAGCTCATCGACACCGAAAAGTGTCAGTCGGAGGTCTTCGACCTCATCGAGTATCGTCAACAGCGAAACTATGCCGCGTATCAGTCGCATCGTAAGCATACGATGCAACAGCATCCGAAATTCAGTTCAAGGTCCAAAAAGCCAAACGTCTCGTAGTAATGAAAGTCTCGTTGTAGTACTAGGAGGCTGTTGAAAAAACCTTTTTTTCACCGCAGAGATCGCCGAGAACGCCGAGTTTTAAACTTATTTTTCGGCCATGCCCCACTAGGCGCCTGCGCTCTCTGCGGGCTCGGCGGGCTCGGCGGTAGAGATGGGTTTTTCATCGTTCTCCTAGACATCAGGAATTTGCCAGTCTATCTCGGGCTGGCCCACTTCGCGCAACGCCGCGTTGATCTTGGAGAACGACCGGCTGCCAAAGAAACCATTGGAAGCGGAGAGCGGGGAAGGATGCGCCGATTGAATGATGACGTGCCGTGTGGTATCGATCAGCGGCGCTTTCTTGCGCGCATACGCGCCCCACAAGACAAACACCACCCGATCGGGCTTGTCATTGACCGCCCGGATGATCGCATCCGTGAAGTTCTCCCAGCCCTGGCCTTGATGTGAATTGGCCTGGTGCGCGCGCACGGTCAACACCGCGTTGAGCAACAACACGCCCTGTTCGGCCCAAGGCGTCAAGTGACCGTTGTTGGGAATCCGGCAGCCCAGATCGGCGTGCAGTTCTTGATAGATATTCTGCAACGACGGCGGAATCGCCACGTCGGGCTGCACCGAAAAGCACAGACCATGCGCCTGTCGCACCTCGTGATAGGGGTCCTGCCCCAGGATCAAGACACTGACTTTTTCATAGGGTGTCAGATGCAGCGCCGCAAAGACCTCTTTGTCGGGAGGAAAGACCGTGTATTTTTTACGCTCAGCCTTGACGAACTGCTGCAAGGGCTTCCAGTAGGGCTTTTCGGTTTCGGCGATCAGGACCGGCCGCCAGGTGGTTTCCATGAGATACTCGCTTGTCTAATTTTTGTAACTACTCAGCGAGGTTCTGCCTCAACCCCGCGAGAAAAATGGGACACGGATTTCACGGATAAACACGGATTTTCTTAAAACGTATTTGTTTGCCGCGTCTCCAAGAGTGTCCTGCGGCCTCTCCCGAAATCATCCTTTGACTCCGCTCACGCGCAGCGTGCGCTTCTCAGGAGAGAGGCCGCCGTAGGTCCCGCGCTTGTGCCCATGCCCGGCTTCCAAGGGAAGCCGGTGGGCCGCTGGCGTGCGGGAGTGGATAAGGTAAGCTGAGCAGTAACTATTTTCCAATGAATTTAGGTTGGCGTTTTTCCAGAAAGGCCTGCACGCCTTCGTGATGATCGTGTGTACGCCCGGCGATCTCTTGCAGATGCGCTTCGTAGTCGAGTGCTTCCTCAAGACTGGCGTCGAGCGCATAGTTCATGGCGCGCTTGGTTAAGCCCAGACCACGCGTGGGGGCCTGTGCCAACTTGCGCGCCAGCTCCGACGTGGCGGGCAGGAGCTGATCGGCAGGATAGAGCTTATTGACGAGTCCCAACGCCAGCGCGCTATTGGCATCCAGTACGTCATTCGTATAAGCCAGCTCAAGCGCGCGACCCAGGCCAATCAGACGCGGCAAGAAGAACGAGGTGCCTGAATCCGGCGCGAGACCGATGCCGCTGAAAGCCAGTCGGAATTTGGCTGTATCTGAAGCATAGCGCACATCACACGCCAACGCGATGCCCCAACCCGCGCCCGCCGCCGCACCGTTGACAGCCGCGATCACCGGTTTCTCCAGCGAGCGCAGCTTCGCCACGATGGGATTATAGGTCTTCAGCAAGTGCTCACGGAAGGAAATTTCGCCGCGTTCGCGCACTGCCGCCAGATCCTGCCCGGCACAAAAGCCCTGCCCCGCGCCGGTGATCACCAGACACCGCACGTTTTCGTCGCGCTCGGCGCTCTTCAAGGCCGCCTGCACTTCTTCGGCCATCGCATCGTTGCAGGCATTGCGCACCTCGGGGCGATTGAGGGTGAGTGTGGCGACGCCGTCGGCGAGATCATAGAGTATGGTGGAATAAGCCATGGCTTCCCCCTAGCAGATAAGGAGCAACCTCCAGCAACCGGACAAACGCAAATGGTAGTGTACCGCGTGACGCGGTGGGCGTCAACGTCATTTTTGGCGCATTGCGTTTCTTCTGCTATACTTTGCCAAGGAAAATTCAAGGAGTCTTAACCCGCATTTGAGGTGGAGCACCTAAGATAGTCAGGGGAGCCATAAGACGTAGGAGCGTCATCGTGGTCAACGTGCTTTTGCTGAACGCCTCATTCGAACCGCTGGCCGTCGTGAAGCTAAGTCGCGCGATCGGCCTGTTGATGGACGGCAAGGTGGAAATGGTCGAAGCGATGCCGGGGCGCGAACTGCGCTCGGCACACTTTCGCCAACCCATGCCCAGCGTGCTCCGGCTGCGCTACTACGTGAACGTGCCGCGCCGCGGCATAGGTTGGAGCCGGCGCGGTGTGCTGGCACGTGACCATCACACCTGTCAATACTGCGGTCGAAAGCTGCACCCGCATGAAGAGACCGTCGATCACGTCACGCCGCAGTGGCAATGCCGCGCGCAAAAGATTCCGCCCAGCACGTGGGGCAATACCGTGGCCTGCTGTCCCAAGTGCCAGCAGCGCAAAGGCGGACGATCGATGCATGAGGCCGGCATGCGCTTCTTCAACCCCAATTACGAACCGAAGACACCGCGCACCAACTACCTGATCATGTCTTCGGACATTCGACAGGAGTGGAAGCGCTATATTCGCATCTGAGGTAGCGCAAGTTGCCAACTTGCGCCACACAGCGGCCTCAGCGTTAGTTCTGGGGAAACACCTGCTCTGGCAGCACCTGATAGGTTACACGGACTTCGCCTGGCCTTTTGGGATAATCGCGATCACCCCGATATTTCAGATTCAAGTCGCAGATGGTCTCGTAAGCGCCCTCTTCCGTTTCATCCACCACCCGCCCGCGAATTTGCAGGTAACGATAGGGATCGCCGGGATCCATGATCAGCAGGGCCACCTTACCGCCGCGATGCATCACCTTGTCTTTCACGCGTCCGCGCGCCGTGTTAAGGATGAGGTGCGTGCCGTCCCAGCCGAACCAGATGGGGGTGACCTGCGGCGCACCATCGGCTAACGTCAAGGCCAAGGCGGCAAAGGCCTTTTTCTCTGGTGAGAGAAGATCGAGCAATCGTTCTGGAAACAAAGTCATGTTGAGCGCCCCTAATGAAAACTGGATAGTCGAGCATTCGACTATCCAGCGGTTGAAACGGACAATTCGTCACGCGCTACGCAAACGAACCGGCGTCGTCGCTCTTGCTGGCATCGTCTTCGGCCTCATCGATGATGGCGGCTTCGCGGGGCACGGCCACCCAGAGATTGATCAAATCGCCTTCTTCCACGTGGCCGGGCTTGGCCGCCAAGACTTCCACCTCTTGCCGTAAACCGTCCATCTGCGGGAAATCCAGATGCACCGATCGACCCTCTCCCCAGGCGCGCCGGCAACGTTCCATTAAGCCCTGCGCACTGAAGGTGCGCATCTGGCACATCCCCACGGTACGCGGCGTTTGCCCTTCCCATACCGACATCGACCAGGTATCCTGTGCCAGTAAGAATTCTGGCGGCGGTCCCTCGATAATGGAGATCACTTCCGGTTCTGTGTCAGTCATGTCTTACTCCTCTAAGCATATTCAAAAAAATTATACCATACAGACTTGACCCAAGCGTTGGCAGATCGTTGCGATCCCGTTACGGGATGGTTGTTACAAATACCCATTCGTCTTAAACCACGTTAGGGCATCATGCAGCGTAGCGGCCAGAGGCCGGGACGGCAGCCCAAGTTCGGCCACGGCTTTGCTGTTGTTCAACGGCTGCCAGAAACGCATGGTCCGGAGATGACCGATCAGACCGCCGGGCAAGTATTTGCCCACCGCGATAATGGCCTGCAACACGCGGGGGCCAATGTAGATGGCGGGTGGCCTGCGGCCTGCGGCCTGCGCGATCAGCGTGAGACCCTCTTTCAACGTCAGATTGTGGTTACTGAGGAGGTAGCGTTCACCCACCCGGCCGCGTTCCACCGCGTTGAGATGCGCCGCGGCGACGTCACGCACGTCGATGGCCCCAAAGGAAGCGTCGAAGTAAAACGGCACCCGGCCTTGCGCCGCCATGATCACAATCTCGCTGACAGCCAAATGCACGTCGCCGGGGCCGAAGACGGCCGCCGGGTTAAGTGCGACCAATGGCAGGCCGGCGCTCAACGCCTCAGTTTCCATTGCCCACTTGGCTTCGTAGTAGGCATCGCCTGCCGTGCCGGGCCGATAGAGATCGCGCTCGTCGGCCAGCCGCTGAGGCTCGCCCGGCGATCCGATGGTGGTAAACGAGCTGGTGTAGATCAGCCGATCGGGTTGGGCTTCACGCACCGCGGCGAACACGTTGCGCATTTTAACCAGCGCACTCTGCACATCCCGATCGATTGCGTGCATCCCATGCGGGTAAGCGCCCGCGCTGTGGAACACCACCTCACAACCGCGCAGCGCGGCCAACAGCGACGAACGATCATCGAGATTGCCGGTGACCCATTCCACTTTCACATCGCCGATCGCGCCGACAGCGTTCGGATCGCGCCGCAGGGCGCGCACGTGCCAGCCGCGCGCCGCCGCCTCGCGCGCAATATGTCCGCCGATGAATCCTGTCGCGCCGAGAACAAGACAAGTCTTCATGCGGTTAGCTGCTCGATCGTGGTTTCGACCAGTTCCACGGCCTCTTTCAATGTTCTGGCATCAAACGCAAACTTGGCACCGGCCGCTTGATAGAGTTCAGGCAATGATTTCGTCCCACCCAGGGCCAGGGCCTGGCGATAATGCGCCAGCGAAGCAGCCTGATCTTTCAAGGCGTTGCGCCAGACCTGCACCGCGCCCAACTGCGCCAGGCCATATTCCACGTAGTAAAACGGCGAGCGATGAATGTGCTGTTTGCGGTGCCAGCCCGTCATCAGCTCCGCGTCCAGGCCGCTCCAATCGATGCCGGGCATGAAGCGCTGCTGTAGTTCCATCCACTTGGCATCGCAGGCCATCGGATCGACGCCTTCAAGATGCGTGTGCGCCCATTGTTGGAACGCATCGACCACGGCCATGTACGGCCAGAACAAGATGATGCGCTCCAGGTGTTCCACCCGATCGCGCGCCGCTTCCTGCGCGGTGTAGAAGCCGCCAAATTTTCGGGAGAGATAGGGCGCGGCCAGCAGTTCCATCGACATCGACGCCACTTCGGCAAACTCCATGGTGATCTGCAACTGATGAATGTACGGCAGATGATTGGTCTCAAAGACGTGGAAGGCGTGTCCACTTTCGTGCAGCATCGTGCGCACATCGCCGCGCACCCCGACAGAATTCATAAAAATGAAAGGCCGCTGGGTGACGGGGAATTCAGTGCAGAAGCCGCCGGGCGCTTTGCCTTTGCGATTGTCCAGATCGAGCAGCTGCTCGCGACGCATGATGGTGTAATACTCGCCCAACTGCGGATCGACATGCTGGAAAATCTTTTCCGACTTCTCTATCAGATCGGTAACGTCCTGAAAGGGCTGCAACGTCGGATAGTTCAACGGATCGCGGTCTTGATCGCAATCCCAGGGGCGCACACTCTCGACGCCCAACCGTTGCTGCGCTCGTGCATAAATGCGCCTGGCCGCCGGCACGGCCACTTCTTCAATCGCGGCCTGGAACGTCTCGCAATCGGCGGGCGTATAGTCGAAGCGCAACAGCTCGCGCCAACGATATGCGCGATAGTCCGCGCAGCCGGCATTGAGCGCAATCTGCTTACGCAGCGGCACCGTCTTCGTCCACAGCTCGTTGAGCGCCGCCCGATCGGCCAACCAACGATCTGATGCGAGTCGCCACGCGCGTTCGCGCACGACCCGATCGGGATGTTGTGCGATGGGGCGGATCTGCTGCAAGGTCAGTTCCTGCCCCTCCCACGGCACAGTCTGCGCCCCGACGATCTTGTTGTATTCTGATCCCAGTTTGCGATTTTCGACCAGCAGCGGCAGGTTAGCTTCGCGGAACAAGGCCGCTTCGGCACGCAGGTTGCGCAGGGGAATCTCAAAGCCCGCTGGTTCCAGCCCACTGTCCAGCAAATTCTGCTTCAACTGTTGCTCGGCTGCTTCGATCTGCGGATAGACTTCGCCACTGAAAGTGTGATACCGCTTCTCGGCCTCGGTATCGGCGGTGTCGAGCGTCGTCGCCAAGTGCAGACGCGCATACGTCTCTTGCACCAGCTTGGCGATGTGCGACCAATCGGCCAGCCAGGCTGCGACGTTATCGGCAAATAGCGTTCGATCAATCAAGTTTTTATAGTATGGCTCAAACTGTGGCCACGCCCAGTGGATGAATTCATGGTAATCAGTGGGCAGCGTTGAAAACATGGCAGATTCCTTGGGGTAGGGTGAGCAGCAACAAAACCATATCACCGAGCCGAGAGGTTGTCAATTTAACGATCAACAAAGAAACCGGGAACCCTGCCACAAAAAGGATTCGAGGCTTTAGCCGGATTCATCAATCGACCACGACATGAGCTAGGCAACAAATACAACTGCACGTAGTGATAGGTGATTCATTTTGTCTGCTCTCAGGATTCTGCGCCTAACTTTGTCGACACCGGCTAAAGCCTCGACTCCAGATATGACAGCGCTAGACTATCACCGCTACTTCCCCTTCCACTCCGCTTTGCGCTTTTCGACGAAAGCGCGCATGCCTTCCTTCTGATCTTCCGTGGTAAACAAGAAGTAAAACAGCCGCCGCTCAAACTCCAGCCCTTCGCTGAGCGAAGCTTCAAAGGCCTTGTTGATCGCTTCCTTGGCAAAGCGCACGGCCAGCGGCGGACGCGCCGCGATCTCGTTGGCCAGTTTCAGCGCTTCATCCAGATAAACCTCCACGGGCACCACGCGCGCGGCCAGACCAAATTGCTCCGCTTCGCGCGCCGTCAGATAACGGCCGCTCAGGATCATTTCCATCGCTTTGCTTTTGCCCAGCGCGCGTGTCAAACGCTGCGTGCCGCCGGCACCCGGGATCACGCCAAGGTTGATCTCCGGCTGCCCAAACTGGGCCGATTCCGAGGCGACGATCAGATCGCAGGCCATGGCCAGTTCGCAGCCACCCCCCAGGCAAAAGCCGGACACCGCCGCGATGACGGGCTTCTTGATCTTCTTGATACGATCCCAACGCGCGATGCTGTCCCGCTGTAACATCTCCACCGCCGTGGCCTCGGCCATCTCCTTGATGTCGGCCCCCGCCGCAAAGGCACGCTGATTGCCGGTGATGACACAACACCCCACGCGTTCGTCGTGCTCCAGCTCTTCCAGGGCCATGGCCAGTTCTTCCATGACGACGGCATTCAGGGCGTTGAGCTGCTGCGGCCGATTGATCTGAATCAGCCCGGCGTGCTCATTTACCGAGGTGAGAATCAGCGTGTAGTCCATGACGTCATCCTCCATTGACAAACCTCCCGGCGTCTGTCAGGCACCGGGAGGTTAAGGCTTCATTGACACCAGCGTTTTTCGTAATCCAGCGTTTGCTCCAACAAGACCCGCCCGGCATCATCTTGAATCATCAAGCTAATTTGCCGCGAGACGATCGGCTCCGTCATCGATCCGCAATTGATCGCCACCGCGACACGCAGCACCTGATCGCCCGATCCGACTTGCGCCAGGTCCCGCTCGAGCACCAGCGGCTCGACGGCGGGCACGGCCATGGATAAAATGCCGACGATGCCGGCATCCGCCGGCAGCACGGAAGTGCGAAATGTCAACGCTAATCGATCGCGTCCCTCGCTGCGCGGAAAAGCCAGCAGCAACGGTGCGATGGTCACGGGCGGTGTCACCGTGGGCAGCACGCGGGTCGCCGCCCGCGTGGGGGTGAAAACCGCCGTCGATCTCACTGTAGCGGTGGCCGTGGCGATCGGCATGGAAGTTGAGATCGCCGTGGTCGCAGTTGCCGCCGGAGCGGTCGAGGTAGGCGACCAGGCCGGGGTGTTCATCGTTGTGGCGATCGGCACACGGGTCGTCGTCGGTGCCGGTGTTGCGATCGGGCTGGGTGAGACGGCCGCCGGTGTTTGGGCCGCAACCATGATCAGCGCTACGATCGCCATCAACCCGATCGCTGCTCCGCCGATCAAGCCGACGATCTTCCAGCGATTGCTTTTCTCGGGTTCGGCGCGGCGCGCACTGACCCGTCGCACACGCGAATCCAGCGGCGCTGCGGTCGCGAGGGGCGCCGCTTCAACGATCGGGGGTGCCTGCTTGCCGGGGCGCGCTTGTAGATAAGCTTCCACCAGTTCGCCGGGCGTTTGATAGCGCTGATCCGGATCGACTGCGAGTGCTTTCAAGACCACGGCATCCAACGCCGCGGGCAACTTGCTGTTCACGGTGCTGGGCGCGGGCGGCACCAGGCGCCGATTGGCACGCTCTTCTTCAGGCGTGCGCGGATCAATCGGCGGGCGCAGCGTCAATAGTTCATACAAGACCACACCGAGGCTGTACACGTCGGTGCGCGCGTCGGGCGCAGCGCCGCGCCAGGTCTCAGGCGCATGGAAGTCGGAGGCCGATCGGCCCAGGGCTGCCGCCACGCCGAAGTCGGTGACGAAGGCTTGCCCGGCATGATCGATCAAGATATCGGTGAGTTTGAGATCGCCGTGAACTACGCCATGACCGTGCGCATGATCGAGCGCGCTGGCGATTTGCGGCAAGATTCGATCGATTTCTTCGAGCGTCAAGCGCTGCTTGCCCAGGCGCGTCTTGAGTGAACCGGCTGGCATATAGCGCATGACCCAATAATAGCGATCCTGCCAGCGGCCTTGATCGTAAATGGGCAAAATGTGCGTGTGGTCGAGCTGTTCGAGCTGAGTGTAGAGCTCCTTGAGGCGCGCGGCGGTTTCGCGCGCTTGCGGCTCGAAGAGCTTGACGGCCACGTAGCGCTCCACGGGATGCTGGCGCGCAGCATACACGGTGGCCGCCGGGCCACGCCCGATTTCTTGTTGCAGTTCGTAGTCGCCGAGGATTTGACCGAGCATAAGATTCAGAGATCAGTTAGTCAGTTGATCAGTCCTTTGGGATCAGGCTTGACGACTTCATTATATGCCGATGCGGCGCAAAAGGAAAACCTTGCGGTCTAAAAGAAAAACCTTGCGAGGGATTGAAACCCGCGCAAGGCACTTGGCATTTGCCCTGGTTAATCGTTCATGGCCTGACTCGTTCGATGGCACGCAGCCGTTTGTTGAATTGATCGCTGGCAAAGGTCACCATCTCGGCGACGTCGAGTTTGAAGGGAACTTCGTCGCCATAGGGGATAAAGGCATCGCCCACGATGTTGAGCGCCGCCGGGAGCAGTTCACTCATGCGCTCCTCAATCACGACCCAAAGTTGGGGATTCGCTTGCACGTGCCGCTGCAAGAAATACACCCCAAAAGCGATGTGCCGCGCCTCATCGCGCTGCACCAGTTCCAGGCCCTGCACCAATCCCGGCAGCAGGTTGCGGCCCTGCAGGGCTTGATGGAAGCCATGATAGCCGGTCTCAGCCAGCACGCCCTCGATGATCATGTGATAAACCAAGCTAGCTTCCGCCTGCGCCAATGCCGAATTGTCGATCAGCAAACGGTTCAGCGCCTCAGGCAGCACCTGATAGAAGATCGTCGCATAGTGCTCGCCGAGGAAGGACGCCAGATCGACTTCGCCCCCCACGACTTCGTCAAACCAGCGATCGAAGAATTCCAGGTGCTTGGCTTCTTCAAAGATCTGCGTGGTCAGGAAGAATTCGTCTTCGGTATGCCCGCCCGCGCGCCGCACGGCCACCAACAGCGGAGCCAGATCATGCGCCACCGCTTCTTCGCCCGCATGGAACAGTGCACCCACCCGCAAGATCAGATCACGCTCCTCGGCCGACATGACGGCCCAATCCCGCTGATCTTGCGCGCAATCGATCGCACGCGGATCCCACAGCAACTCTTTCGCTTTGTGATAGTCGATCATCGGCAGTAGCTTGTGGTTGAGTTTCATGTATTCCTCCCAAATCCTAGTACACGAATCACATGAATATTTTTGTTTTGGAAGTCTTCCTCGTAGTGCCCAGGTTGGTCCTCCGTAATTCAAAATTCGTGTTATTCGTGCACATACTTAGCGCACGAACTCGAACGAATCCACCAGGCTCTGGAAGCGCTGCTGCGCCGAGCCGGCGACCGGCCCGAAATACGTCAGCGCATAAGCACGCGGCCCGTTCAGCAGCACGATCATCCTTAATTGGCGCGCCTCCCCGTTGACGTTGCTGACCGCTTCGGTTTCCAGCGCAGCCAGGCCGTTGACCTGCACGGGCTGCGGCTCGGAGAATTTCATCTGGCTTTCGTTGTTCTGCAAGTCGGCCACCTGCCGGGCGGCGTAATTCTCCAGCGTTTCGGTGGCCGTCAAAGTCTGCACGTAGACGATGACAAACGTACTCGACGAATTCTTCGGCACAAAGGCCACGGTATCCATCGTCGCCGACACGCCGCTCAAAATCAGATTCTCATCTTCCGAGGTTTCCCACTCTTCCGGACGGAGAAAACGCAGACCCAACGCGGAGTTGCGATACTCGATCAGGCGGCTATCATCAACGGGGGCCTGCGGCAGGATACTCTGCCGGATCAACAGCGTCGAGGCGATGAGCAGCAGCACGGCAAAGAGCAGGATCACGGCGAGCAGCGGGGAACGTAGGTTTCTCAAGGGACTCCTTCTCAAAGCATGACTTTGCCGCCATCCACGTTGATGGCCTGGCCGGTGATGTAACGCGCAGCATCGGAGCACAGGAACAACACCAGCCCGGTCACATCTTCAGGATCGCCCAGACGACCGAGCGGGATGTCCTCCAGCCACTTCTGCATTTGCGCTTCGTTTTCCCGCAGCTGCGCCGTCATCGCAGTTATGATCACGCCGGGGCACACGGCATTCACGCGGATGTTGTAGGCAGCGAATTCACGCGCGCATTCTTTGGTGAAGCCGATCAGGCCCGTCTTGCTGGCCACGTAGGCCGATCGATCACGCAGGCCCGCCGCCCGACCGGCGATCGAGGCGATGTTGACGATGGCGCCGCCGCCTTGTTGCTGCATCATGCGGCCCACGCTCTGCGAGCAGATAAACGCGCCCTTCAAATTCACATCGAGGGTGCGATTCCAATCCCATTCGTCCAGCTGCACGATCGGCTGGTGCGGCTCGACGCCCGCATTGTTGATCAAAATGTCCACGCGCCCCCAGCGATCTTCGATGTCGATCAACATCGCCTGCACGGCCAGCTTGTTGGCGACATCGGCGTGACAGGCCAGGGCCTGACCGCCGGAAGTCATAATCGCTTCAGCGGTTTTTGCGCACGAATCGGGATTGATGTCGTTCACGGCCACGCGTGCGCCGGCCTGCGCAAAGGCAAGCGCTATGGCCTGGCCGATGCCGCGTCCGGCGCCGGTGACCAACACGACTTTATCGGCAAAATTCAAGAGAGCTTGCCTCCGCATTTGCCGCAGAAGTCAAACTGTGCGGGGAGATTTTTGGCCGCGCAGTGCGGGCACGATCGCAGCGGCGCGCCGTGCGGGTATTCCGGCGATCGATCTTCTTCTGCGTGAACGTGCAGCCTGTCGTAATTGGGTGGGCGCTTCTCCTGAAACGCCTGCACGCCTTCCAGGACTTCGGTTGAAGTGTTGTGAATCGCCAGCCAGTCGCGCGCATGGCCGATGGTCATGTGCCACGAAAAATCCTTCCAGAAGTTCAACTGCTGGCGCGTGTAACGCACAATCTCCGGGAACTTGGCGATCAACTTCTGCGCCAGCTCATGCACGGCCGCATCCAGCTGTGCGCGCGGCACCACCCGATTGACCAGACCCCACTCCAGCGCTTGGGGGGCCGGAATCTCTTCGTTCAGCAGCAGAATCTCGCGGGCGCGACGTTCGCCCACGACCAGGGGCAGCCACTGCGTCGCGCCCGCGGCTGCCACCGAGCCATGACTTGCGCCAACCTGGCGGATGTAGATGTCGTCGGCAGCGACGGCGAGATCGCACGACAGGTTGAACTCATTGCCGCCGCCTACCACAATACCGTTGAGCCGCGCGATGGTCGGTTTGCCGATATTACGCAGCTTCTCGTGCGCCTCGATGAACGCGCCCATCCACTTGTAATAATCACGCGGACGCTCCACGAACTGCTGCTGCTCCTTCATATCCGCGCCCGTGCAGAAGGCGCGATCACCCGCACCGGTCAGCACGACGACGGCCAGCGCATCGTCGAACGAGGCATCGTGAAACGCCGTCGCCAGTTCCACCAGCATGGCGTAATTGACGCAGTTCAATACCTCAGGGCGATTGAACGTGATCGTCGCTACCCGATCCGCCTTCTGGTAAAGAATGGATTGAAAGTCAAAGGTATCAGCGGGCCGTCCCGCGTAGATTCGATTAGTCATTGATCATTGCTCATTACTCTCATACGTCTCAGCCACCATCAACGTTACGCTGTCTTTGGCAAACGACATCAGATCCCGCCCGGCGGCCTTGTTCTCTTCCGATTTCATGGCCGCTTGATAGGATTCCATATTGTCAAAGTACATCTCGTACATCATGTAGTAAGGCGCTTCACCACGCGGTGAAGCCAGGAAGCGCGTCCATTCCGTTTTGCGGATGCCGGGGATCTTCTCCACGAGGGGAATATGCACTTGGGCGTAATGCTGTTCAAAGGCGTCGACATCGGCGGGCTTTTTGTAGAGGGCGACAAGTTTGACCATGTTTGTTCCTTGGCTGAAAGATGGGTCAAATTTATTATATCATCCGCCTCAACCCGCCCGCCTTACGATCTTCGTCGCACGCGCACCACCAGCGTCACGCCGACGACGATCAACACGATGGCCTGCAGGCCAAGTGCAATCGTAAACGTGTTACGCCCCGGTGTCGCGGCAAAATCGAAGAGGAGCCGTTCGGGTGTCGCTGGGCGCGGTGCAGGCGGAGTCAACCGCGAGGCAGAAGGATAAGTCGCCAGATTGGCGGCGATCAGCTGGGGAGTAGCTGTGGTCTGGCGTGTCGGCGAAGCGATCGGTGTGAAAGTGGCCATCGGTTCCAGAGGAGTCGACATGTTGGTCGCTTGCGCAGTAGGCGATTCTGTCGGCAATGGCGTAACACTAGGCTCTGGAGTACCGGTCGCGGTCGGTTGTGTTGTGGCGGTGGGAGTCGGTGTCAGAGTAGCTGTGGCAGTAGACGTCGGCGTGCCAGTAATTGGCCTCGTACTCGATATTGGAGTTGGAGTAACGGTGTTCGTCGCGGCGGCAGTTGCGGCGGCTGTTGCCGACGGCGAGATCGTCGGGGTAGGCAAAGACGATCCCAAATCGGAGACGTTGAACGTGCGTGAAAATTTGGTTCCCCGCCCCAGATCATCCTTGTACTCGACGGTGATCGTTTTCTGCCCCGCTGCCTGCGAAAGCTGAAAGGGGATCGTCTGCGCCCAAGGCTGCCAGCCGACCGAACTGGTATCGGTCCCTTCGACGAGACGGACTACCGTCGCCTGTCCCATGATCGTGACGCCTTCACCCGTAGTGATGTCGTTTTCATTCGTCAGCAGCAGTGTCACTACCGGCGCGCTGCCGGTAACAAAGAACGGCAGCACGTTGGGCTGCGACCCAAAGTTCAACGTGTAATACGTGCCGTTATCGCTGCGTCCAACCCCAATGCCAATCTCACGATAACGCGGCTTCAGGATATTAGCCCGATGGACCTGCGAGTTGCTCCAGAAATTCCACGCGGCAGCGACATCGGCCGTTTGCCCGCCATAGATGTTCTCACCCCAGATGCCAAAGTCGCGCCAGTGGCCGTAACCGGCATCGCGAATGCGCGACTCGATCGACGATCCGTCCGAACCGGTGTGATCGACGTTGCCCGTGCGGGCCATATCGTCGCTGTGCCGCTGGGCCGAGGCCGTGAGCTGGCCGTTAAGGTCGAGCGGCAGCAGGCCGTTTTGCTGACGCAGCGCGTTGATGCGCCCCAAGATTTGCGCCACATCATTGCCCTGAGCAGCAACGGACGCAGGATGTAGCGGCCAGAGGCAGGACAGCAGGAGGCAGACCAGTAAAAGTAGTCGAATTCGCATGGGCGAATTGTAACACGAGTACCGTACCGCAACTTTACGCCAGTCGCAGTTTAACGAAGGTCCACGGCGCCAGCCACACGGCCCACAGCGCCATGATCACATAGCGCGCGTAACGGAAGATCGCGCCGATCAGTTCCGGCTCACGCGGAAAGATCGCGGCGAGGCCGAAGCGCAAGATGACGAGCACGATCAAGCCCAAGGCCAGCCGGGCAAGGCGCTTACTCCACGGCCCGCGTGCATTGAAACTACCCGATCGGTTGAGCAGCGCCAGGCCCGCGCCGGCCCCAAACACGATCGCCGCATCAGTGATCAACGTCTGGAGGCTGCGTGCATCGATCGGGCTGCCGAGCTGCGCCCACGCGATCGGATCACTCACCCCGCCGATCAACACTCGCCCGATCAGCATGATCGCGATCATCGCCAGCGAAGCGAGGAAGGCCGCGGTGATCTGAAACCCGATCGGCTTGGGCGCGATCCAGCGGCTGATGCGCGGCTCGATCAACACGAATGCGGTCAGCACAAGCAAACCGGCGATCAACCCGCCGATCGCATCGCCCAGAAAATGCATGCCCAGAGCCACGCGCGCCAGCCCCACGCCGGCGATGACGGCTGCCGCCAACAGCCCCAGCCAACCGCGCTTGAGCTGAACCGCCAGGTAACCCCAGCCCGCCGTCGCGCTCTGCGTATGACCGGACGGCAGCCCGTAACTGATCTCGGATTCCAGCGCCTTCACGCGCGCGTCGACCCAATAGGGGCGCGGCAGATGAAACGTCCACTTGAGCAAGGCATTGACGAAATCTGACATGACCACCAGGAACAACAGCCGCGCACCGAAACTCGAGTCCACGCACCAAAAGATAAACGGCACCAGCAGCAGGAAAAAATCTTCCGTGCCGAGGAATGATAAAGCGTGCATCACCGCGGCGAATGCGGGGCCTAATTGTTGCAGAGCAAAGTTGAGATCAGTTTCCATGGTGTCCTTTAGAATACCACCTCGTTGCTTCCCTCATCGAAGCGGTCATTCACGTTTCACGTTTCACGCATCACTCACATCAACAGCGGCAGGCTTGGCGCTTGCAGCTGCAACATGGCATACTCCTGCCACAGCAACAGCTCGCCGCTTTGTGCGGACTCCATCTGCGAGAAGAGATAGATCGCCAGGCCGATGACCACAATCGCCAGGATCACCGCGATCGTCACCTTGATCCACGAGATGGGCTTCTCGCCTTCCACGCGGCCCGACTGCCCGTTGATCATGAAGCGGAAGGTCTTGTCGCGATAACGATACGACGCCACCCACACCGGCAGCAGCACATGCTTGAACGTCAGATCGGATAACTGCGTGCTGACGTTCAGATTGCGATGCGTGTCGCCGGGCACTTCGCCGTCGCAGGCGCTGCGTTCATGCAGGTAGATGATGTCGCGCCCGAGCGGCCAGGCTTCGGCCAGCGGAATTTGATACGACTCCGCACTCCAACCGGAAAGATACTGCGGTTGATAAGGCTGCAACTGCCTCGTATCATAGGGATAAATTTTCTGCAAGATATTCGTGGGGATGCTGCGTGTGGCATAGACCAGCACATCGTCGTAATCGCCGGCATGATGACCGCTGGTCCAGTACCAGCGGGTCTTCTGCACTTGCCGCTGTTCGCGCACCGTCTTGCCGTCACGCGTCACCGACACCCATTCAGTCTCATAGTAGTGATCGCCGGACTCGGCGCGCCAGTCGCTTTCCGCATGTGCGTCAAACGTCCAGAACGGCAAATAGACGCCGCGTAGTTTCTGTCCACCCCCTTCGCGTTTGAGATTATTGGGCGTGAACAGGCCGCGGCTCAGCCAGTCGCGGAATAAATTGTGGGCGCGAATATCGTCCACGGCAAACGGCACCACCGATTCGGGCCGATACAGATTGGGATCGACCTGCTGCTCCAACACCTGATTCGAGCCGCAGAACGAGCACTTGGTGGACGTGATGTTAGGCTCGACATTCAACACCGCGCCGCAGCTCTGGCACTTGATCGACTTGAGTTGCGTGCCGTAACCCAGCGCCTTGCCCGACGTGTCTTTCAGCGCAGACTCCAGATCGTGCTCGGCAATGGTCACTTGCTGTTGGGTTTGCGGCACGGGCATGGTGTACCCGCAGAAGGGACACAACAACATGCTCTGTGCCGCGTCGAAGTTCATCTTGCCGCCGCATTTGGGGCAGGCATAGGATTCTGACTGTGCGGCAACCGGCGTTGGTTCTATTGTGCTCATGGGGTCTCCCAAGGGTGATGGTGGGGTAAGTATAGTACATGTAAGGCAAACAATAGAAACCGGGTTTCTACATCCTGATTTACGGTTGAGTTCCACCGTAGAAACCCGGTTTCTCAACGCAAGCGAATCGTTTCACCCAGTCGCGCGCCGGTTTCAGGATCGTACATTCCCACTTCGATGGCATAACCTGGCAAGAGTTGCAGGTCTCGCGACAGGTTGGTGATCTCGTATTCGTCGATCACATACTCGCCTGCCATCCAGTGCGAAGTGGGATAGGTTCCGTTCACGGGCGGATTATCCTTCCCGCCGATCTGTCGGCCCGATCGATCCAGCACATGCGTGAAGACGGTGTAATCTTCGTCGATCGTTTTCAGTGAATGCCAGACCAATGTCAACTTGATCGCAGCGCCAGATTGATCGAGCCGGTAGCCCGCCAACTCGATGGCATCAGCCAGCTGCACGTTCAGTGGATGATCACTCGGCGGCTCACTCAGGACCCGATCGCCCCGCCACACGTTCACCGCCCCCAGTCCGATCGGCTCACGATCGCCCAGCGAGACCTCCAACGTGTAGTCGCCCGATGCCACCTCGAAGGGTACGCGCAAACGATAACGATCAGCGACGATCTCGCCCGGTGTCCAGTGGCTGAAAAGGTACCTGCCCTGCACCGGCCGGGTGACCGTCAAGACCGTCGTTGTCAAAGGTTGATTTCCACAGCCGCATGAGCCTAGTTGAAGGGTGAGCGGTTCGTCACTCAATGGGGCATTACTTTGCCAGTACAGTGTTACATAGATCGGCGCGCCCGTTTGCGCCTCGCTCGTTTCCTGCGTGTAGCCCAACAACTTCAGGCCGGGCGCAGCTTCGCGCTCGAGACGCGTGCCGATCTTTAAAGCTGCGGCATCGGTCACAGCCGATTCAAGCGAAATAGGGGCTAGGCGCGCGACGGTGCCGCCAAAGCCACCCTCCGGTGCGACGACGTTGATGCGCTGGTTCGTCTCCGGCGAGAACCAACCTACGCGCAGCTCATAAGCGCCGGGCGGTGCGCCCGCCTCGATCGGCACGTCGAGACGATTGACGATGATCTCGCCTGGCGTCCATTGCTCGGATGGATAATCGAACGAGCCGCCTTTGCCCCAGGCAAAGCCCCACGCATCGCGCAGCTGCGCGAACGTCGCGTAATCGCCGCGATCGGGTTTGTTCAACACCCGCCAGTAAAGTATGACAGACACAGCATTGCCATTTCTGGCTACTACATTATCATATCCAACGAGCTGTACGATGTTGCCAAAATTGACATCCAGTTTCACTTGTGGGCTAATCACTGGCTGCGCCGCAAGATGATAAAGGCGATAGTTTGTCGCACCGTCGGGCGCAAGCGGCTTCTCAATCAATGCCGCATCCGGTAGAATTTTTTGCAGCCACCGCTCGTCGGGCAAGCCAAGACGCGCGAAGAACAAATAGCCCGGCCCGTTCGGCAGCACCAAGCCGCGATCCCCCGCGATCCACTTCACCTCATCAAACTTCTCCGACAAGGCCGCCACGGTGGGGTGCCGATAATGCAGCGCCGCGAGGTACACCGGTTCGCCGTGAGTGTCGAGGTTGTTCAGCACTCGTGCCATGTCGGCCAGATCGCCATCGGATTGAATGTACAACTCAGGATCGCGCCCATACACTAAAAAGTAATCCAGCGTTGTTTCTGCCATCCCTAGCAGCAGCACACCCAGTACGATGCCAGTGACATACCGCTTCTGCCGGCTCTGTGGAATTTCACGCTCATTCGTATTCAATATCGTCCACAAATTCCTTGCACTCCACCACAAGCCTAAAGCCGGGAGTACAAACACTAACGGCACCAGCCCGATCGCTCGCAAATTGCTGGGCGTGATCTCATTCACAGCCAGTGCCGTGGGCAACAACATGATCAACGTCGCCGCAATCAGACCGAAGTAGGCTGTGCGCCGCCAGGCCGTTCTTCCACGGAAGATGCCCGTCAGCGAAACAAATAAGCCAATCAGGAACAACATCGTGCCCCATGCCAGCGAGAACAACGGACGACCGGGCGAATTGAAGCGAATGTACGGATCGCCACTAATGAAAAACATTCCTAAGGCGCGCAGGATATTATCAAGCAGCGCCGTGGCCTGATCGCCGCGCGGGGCCACCTGCTGAATGCGCGTGAGGAAAGCATCCGGGTTGTTGAGAAAGTAGACTCCCAGCGGTGCAAAGACGATCAACGCCATCAGCACGACGACGATCAACTGCATCAAGCGCAAGCGGCGCTGACCTCGATCGAGCGCGAGGAGAAAGAAAAAAATGGCCGCAATCGCCACAGGGAACAAGCGGGCGGCCAGGTACGTGTAAAGATTCAAGCCGATCAGTGCGCCGCCGCTGATGATCCACACCCAACGGTTAAGCCGCAATCCACGAAATAATGCCGCGCAGGCCAGGGCTTGAATGAATGGCTCGGCAATCGATCGAAAGCCGAGGCGACTCATCAGCACGTGCCAGAACGAAGTAGCGAGGAAGATGGCGGCGAGAAGGGCGATATAGCGGCTGGCGGTTGGTAGCTGGCGTCCCGCCTCTTTCGCGGGCCGCCAGCCGTCAGAAGCGAATAGCTCACGCACAGCCCAATAAGTTATCGCCACGGTCAGAACGCCGAGCATGGCCGCGGCCAGGCGCATGGCAAACACCGACGGACCAATCAATTTCATCCACAGTGCGGCCCAATAGAAGAAAAGAACTTCCTTGCCGGTGTATGCTTCGACGAAGAGCGGTGAGCTCTCACCGCGCGCGATCTGCTGCGCGATGATCGTATCGGCGGCTTCGTCGTAGTGCAGGCCGGGCGGCAAGGTGTCCAGCTGCCAGAGTCGCAAGCAGGCTGCGATCAGCAGTGTGAGGACGAGCAGCCAGAAGAAGCGCGGCTGCTCATGCGGAAGGTGGAA
>JAUQXC010000558.1 GCA_030834825.1 Thermoflexales bacterium | reverse complement strand
ACAAACGCTCCCTGGGGAATCTCGCCCGCAGGCAGAAGCGGATCGAACTTTTCTGCATATAAGTCGTGCAAGATGACCTGATGTCGGCACTGCTTCAGCTCGGCCAGCGCACAGGCCGCGATGGCGTGGTTGAAACTCTGCGGATCGGGGTGCGCCAGTATGATCGAAACTCGCATGATTGTAGTAGCCACGGTTTTTGATTCACGCGCTGCGTTTCAGCAATTGAGTCGCCAGTTCGCGCAGGGCTTCCATCGCCGTATTCTGTTGGCCGGTCGCGGTCAACGCCTGCCAGGCCTGTTGATGATGTTGTGCGGCCAGTTGTCCGGCGTACTCGCGTGCACCCACACGATCGAGTTCGGCCCTGGCGGCAGTGACATCCACCTCCGCTTGCGTGTACAGGCGACGGAATTCTGCGCTGCGATCCAGCCCATAGGCCACCGGCAGCGATTTCTTGTGATGGCGGAGATCGTTACCGGCCGGTTTGCCCGTCACCTGCGGATCACCCCAGATGCCCAGCAGATCATCCTGAATTTGAAAAGCCAGGCCCAAACCGCGCCCGAAGGCTTCGTACTGCGCTGCAAATTCGTGGTTGCCGATCAGCGCGCCCAACCCGCACGCTGCCTCGATCAACGCCGCGGTCTTGCCGCTGATCATGCGTACATACTCGGCTTCGGTGACGCTCGTGCGGGATTCAAAACCCAGATCGAGATGCTGGCCTTGCGTCAAGGTGATGCATGCGCGATCGAAACGCCGGCGGGCAGCCAGGACTCGTTCAGCGGGAACGTGATATTCGACCAGGCCATTGAGGGTGGTGTGGGCCATGGTGTACAGCGCATCGCCGGCATTGATCGCCTGCGGGACGCCCCACACCTTCCACAAAGTCGGTCGCCCGCGTCGAACGGGATCGTTGTCTTCGATGTCGTCGTGGATCAGCGAGAAGTTGTGCAGCAGTTCCACGGCTGCGGCCGCGGGCAGGGCGCGGCGCCACTCGCCGCCGGAGGCTTCACAGCACAGCAAGGTCAGCACCGGGCGAATGCGTTTGCCTGCATCGAAGTGCGCGGGCTTGAGATCCGTATCGACCCAACCCAAGTGATAGTGCAGCATCCCATAGAACAGCGTCAGCGTCGGATCGTCAGACGCTGCCACGCTGCGACGCATTTCGGTCTCGATGGCGGGAATAAATCGAGCAAAATACTTTTGGAGGTCGGAGGTTGGAGGTTGGAGGTCGGGGGAAGCCGTGTCGGTCATAGTGAGCGCCAATTCTGAATGAGTATGTTGGGTCGTTTACTAATGATGCTGTATTCGTCAATCATTGTTTCACACGGCCCAATCTGCACAGCGAGCAACACCGCTGGTGATTCTTGATGTTATTCCGCGACCAAGTTTACATGAGACTCTCGCTCGCAATCAAATAAAGCGCAAATAGAATGACAGTGATAATGATGAGCACAGTTCGCGACCGATGCTGATAAAGCCATGGCACCATGAATACGACACCGAGCAATACGCAGCCCTGAAGGAAACGTTGTAGCGTTGCGATATGAAAGCCAAAAATCTCCACCTCCTTATCTACAGTAATATCACACCGCTTTTCTGACATGGGAAATTCACCTGAGCCTACAAAAACAGATATGTAGGCGTGATCACCATTGACGGATATAGGCCATGACACCACATTGCTTTCATGTGAGATGAGTTCAATGGTGCGCTTTTGACTGGTTGCAGAAGGATGCAGGTTTAGCTTAGGCCCTACAATGAAGGGTTCATACTGGATATCCAATACAATTGGTACTTGGATCGGTATCGGGAGCGAGTTCGAGATGGCAATTGATATATTTTCAGAATGGTTCGCAATGATCTGTTGAGGGCATACTAGATTTCCCAAAATCACAGGCGGATAAATGCGATATGTCAGTCCTGTGTTGAGGTCTATCCTGTTCAGATACTTGTAATCAAAAGTTTCTGTATCCGATGCGTAAGCAAGCTGATCAGCTAAGCCCAGCCAAGTAATGTCCGTGATGGGCCATTCCTCTGACTTGACCCGCCGAGCCTGTTCCCCTTTAGGATCTGTGATGTAAATGCCATATCTACTCTCCGGTCTTTCGGATAATCCAACGAAAGCAATTTGCTGACCATCAGGTGACCATACTGGCATCCATCCCCCTACCTTGTTGTCAGTCACTTGGGTCAGGTTGCTTCCATCAATGCCAATCACATAGGGTGTAATGGGACCCTGCTCCGACACGAAGGCTAATTGCTTACCGGACGGCGACCAGGCTGGAAAACTATCGTCTGCGTCGTTATGCGTGATAGTCTGAACCTGACCTTTACCAATGTCAATCACAAAAATGTCATCGTCGCCATCTCGGTCAGCCACGAAAGCAATCTTTTTGCTGTCGGGAGACCAGCTATAAGGTGCATCAGAATAAGGGTCTACACCTGTTGATAGTAACTGCGGTGTTCCATTTTCTACCTGTACGCTATAAAGACGACTATCTGCGGCATCACGACTCAGTCGAAAGGCGAGGTGTTTGCCATCTGGCGACCAAATGGGCTTTCCGACAAACCGATCGCCTTGAGCGACTCGCCTTCGTTGGCTTCCATCCGCATTCATCACGTAGACATCACGTTTTCCAAATCGGGGTTCTCCCCAAACAAATGCTAGTCTTTGACCGTTAGGTGACCAATTTGCCCCGGTGATGAGAATATCTGTACCGGGAAGTGAATGCAAATCAGAACCATCGGCGTTCATGCTGTACAGCGCACCATTCCCCACTCCTCCAAAAGGAACCGCTAACCCACGCCGGAAAACTACTTGTGTACGGTCTGGTGACCACTCAAAATCTCCAACGGAGGGAAATGGAAAGTCAGTCACTGTGGTTGCATACAACGTTTGCATCTGTCGAGTTAGGCTAAGATAAACATCAGCGACGATGCCGGATACGGCGATAACTGCGCCAAGAATCCCCAACAGTGGTATGAAGCGTTTCATTCGAGCTAAGGCCGAGTGAGACTATCTTAAACCATGCGATAATGCCATAGATGGTCGCTCGTCAACCAAAGACTACCTTATTCGCGCTAGCGGCGTCTGCTTCAACGTTTCGACATTTCCCGCCCCCGCCGCAAACATGGCGATGCGCAAGACGCGGATGGTTTCCTCCAACGTTTCCGCCACTTTCTCGGTTGAGATGGCCGCCGCTTTGAGGAATGGTCCCGCCATACCGCCGATCTCCGCGCCTAGTGCGATGGCTTTGGCGATATCGATGCCCGAGCGGATGCCGCCCGACGCGATGACGGGCAGCTGCGGCGCGGCGCGCTTGACCATCTGGATCGATTCGACGGTGGGAATGCCCCAATCACGGAAGGCCGCCGCCACACGCTTGTGCAGATCGTCAGGCGCACGGAACATCTCGACTTGGCTCCACGACGTGCCGCCCGAACCGGCGACATCGATCGCGGCGACGCCGGCTTCGGCCAGCCACCTGGCGGCTTGTTCGCTGATACCCCAGCCCACTTCCTTGGCGATGACGGGCACCTTGAGCTTCTTGACGACTTCTTCGATCTTCCTGGCCAGCCCGGCAAAGTTCACATCGCCTTCGGGTTGCACCGCCTCTTGCAGTGGGTTGAGATGCAGGATCAGCGCATCGGCCTCGATCATCTCAACAGCTTCGTAGCAATGCTCTACGTCAAAGCCATAGTTGAACTGCACCGCGCCAAGGTTGGCGAAGAGCAAAATATCGGGTGCGACCTGCCGCACCTTGAACGTGCCGGCTGTTTCCGGCCGCACGATGCCTGCACGCTGCGATCCCAGCCCCATCGCCACGCCGTACTGCTGCGCTGCTACCGCGAGATTGAGGTTGAGCTGCCGCGCCTGCTCGGTGCCACCCGTCATCGACGAGATGAGCACGGGGGCCTTGAGGAGTTTGTTGAACAATCGGGTGGTCAGATCCACCGCGTGCAGATCGAGTTCCGGCAAAGCCTGATGGATGAAGCGATAGTCCTCAAATCCAACCGTCAGCCGATCGAACCCCACGTCTTCATCCAGGTTGATGCGGATGTGATCGGCTTTGCGGGTTTCGATTCCACCAGAGGCTGGGGTCTCCCCAAAAGAGGGGACTTTGTGTTCTGTCATGAGGCTCCTTGTCGGGCAAGTGCGCCCGATATGGCGCGGCAACACGTGCGTCGCACGAAGCCCCCATCTCTTGGGGAATGCTGACGCTTGCCCAACGGCGCAACTCTCGCGGCAGATGTGGGTTATACTTCAGCGGACATAGTAACACGTCCATAACGGATGTCAAGCCTGCTTGACAATTTCATTTCAGCCGATACAATTGGCCCCATCATTCGGGCCACCAAGGAGAGAACAGGAATGACTGAACAAGAAGTGTTGGAGAAAGTCAAAGGCATCATTGTTGAACTGTTGGGTGTAGACGCCGCCAAGGTTGTCCCGGAAGCGCGCTTCCGCGAAGACCTGGAAGCCGATTCACTGGACCTGGTCGAATTGATCATGGCCTTTGAAGAGGAGTTCACTGAAGAAATCCCCGACGAAGACGCGCAGAAGATCACGACCGTCGGCGGGGCTGTGACCTATATCCTGGAGCGCGCCAAGGCCAAAGGCGCGTAAGTTCGGCGCTTTTTCCGATAGTTGTTGGCAACTCCAAGCACACTCACGGCCATCGATACCGGTATCGATGGCCGTCGTTGTTTCGTCTATGACCAAAGTGAACAGCAAACACACAGCCGATTCGCAGGTAATCTTGTCGCAATTCATGCAGCCCGAACATGCTAATGCTTTGGGAAATGTGCATGGCGGCTGGATCATGAAACTCATTGACGAGGCCGGCGGCCTGTGCGCCACGCGCCATGCCCGCCGACCGGCCGTCACGTTGGCCGTGGACTCGTTGCGCTTTTTGTCGCCGGTGCATGTGGGCGATTTTGTCACGTTTACGGCGCACCTCAACTGGGTGGGCCATACCGCGATGGAAGTGGAAGTCAACGTCGAGGCCGAGAACTTGTTGACGGGCGAAAAGACGCATACCAACAGTGCGTATTTGGTGTTTGTGGCGCTCGATCAGGCGGGGCATCCGGTGGAAGTGCCGGGCTTGATTCTGGAAACCGAAGACGAACGGCGGCGGTGGGGGCAGGGGACCCAACGCCAGGCCGATCGCTTATCCCGCGCGAAACGAGAGGCGGCATGAACGAACCCATCAAGTATCGTGCTGCCGGCGGCGTCGTCATCCGCGAGAATGGCCGCATGTTATTACTGTTGGAAGTAGCGGGCCGCAAAGAGCTGCGTCTGCCCAAAGGCCACATCGAAGACGGTGAAACCGTGGAGCAGGCCGCCATCCGCGAAGTGCGAGAAGAAACCGCCTATGCCGACGTGGAGATCGTCGACGACCTCGGCTCGGTAACACACACCTTCTACAATTTTCGCAAGGATGCCAACATCACGCGCACCGAGTCGTACTTCCTGATGCGCCTCAACAGCGAAGAGTCCTATGACGGGCCCCAATACGAGCACGAACGCTTCAAGCGCCGCTGGGTGCGCACGGACGATGCCGATCGCCTGCTGACCTACGAAAGCGAACGCGAATTTGCCCGCCGGGCGCGGCAGGCGGTGCTCAGCGGAAAACGTTGATGGTTGATCGCGCACGGCTGCTGGAGGTGGCACTGGTCTTTCTGAAGCTGGGCACGCTGGCTTTCGGTGGTCCAGCCGCCCACATCGGCCTGTTGCGTGACGAAGTCGTGCGCCGCCGTCGCTGGCTGAGCGATCAAGAGTTCCTCGATCTGCTGGGCGCGGCTAACCTCATTCCTGGCCCCAACTCCACGGAAATGACAATCTTTCTCGGCGCCCAGCGCGCCGGCTGGCGCGGCCTGATCATCGGCGGCGTCTGTTTCGTGGTGCCTGCCATGTTCATTGTCATGATCTTCGGCTGGCTGTACGTTCAGTTCGGATCGCTGCCGCAGTTGGAGTGGCTGCTCTATGGCGTGAAGCCGGTCATGATCGCCATCATCGTGCAGGCCGTGTGGGAGTTGGGCAAAAAGGCCGTCAAAGGTCCGTTGACGTTAAGTGTTGGATTGCTGGCGTTGGCCTGGTATGTGTTGGGAGCCGCTGAAATTCCTTTGTTGCTCGCCGGCGGCCTGCTGGTGATGTTGATCCAAAATCGATCGCGTCTGCGCGCGCGTTTATGTGGGCGCGGCAGCGCACCGACCGGGCTGCTGTTGGGCGGCTTACTCCACCCGCTTGCCTCGGCGGCCGCACAAACCGCGGTGGCCGCACAAACCACGGCGGCGGCGACGTTTAGTTACGCGCAGTTGTTCTGGAGTTTCTTCAAGATTGGTGCGGTACTGTATGGCAGCGGCTATGTGCTTATCGCGTTCATGCAGACGGAGTTCGTGCAGCATCTGGGCTGGCTGACCGATCAACAACTGCTCGACGCCATCGTTGTGGGACAGATCACGCCCGGCCCGTTGTTCACGTCGGCGACGTTTGTGGGCTTCATGTTGGGCGGCGTGCCGGGGGCCGTCATCGCCACGATCGCCATCTTCCTCCCGGCGTTTATGCTCGTCGCTCTCGTGCGGCCGTTCGTGCCGCGCCTGCGTCAATCGCCATGGCTCAGCGCGCTCCTCGATGGTGTGAATGTTGTGTCGCTGGCCCTCGTCGTCGGCGTGGCGTTTGACCTGGCACGTGTCTCACTGCTTGATCCATTGACCATTGCCCTCGGCTTCCTCTCTTTGGTTGTGCTGCTGCGTTTCAAACTCAACTCCATCTGGCTCGTCCTCGGCGGTGCGTTAATGGGTCTTCTCGCTTTCACCCTGCGCTGAGCTCCGTTCGTTTTCATCCGATGTATAATGCACTCATCACTCGTCACGCATCAACACGAAGCCTCCTTGTGAGACGATCTATGCCCAAACAAACCTCCCAACTCATCGACATTCTGAATCGGGCCAATCCCGCCAAACGGATACTGGCCGCGCCGGCGCTCGATCGGGGTCTGGCCG
>JAUQXC010000557.1 GCA_030834825.1 Thermoflexales bacterium | reverse complement strand
CGCCTCGTTGTTGAGGAAGACCACGTTGGTCATGATGGCGCTGGTGCTGGTGCTGGTATACCAATAGAACCCGCCCCCTTCCCACGCTCCCTGGTTCTGGGTAAAGGTCAGATTCCGGCTCGTACCAATACGGCCATTACTGTACAAGCCTGCGCCCGACCCGCCGTCATTCTGCTCGAAGGTGGTGTAGATGAGCGACAACGTGCCTCTCTTTTCGTTATAGATCCCGCCGCCATAGTAGGCGTCATTTCGAGTGAACTGGTTATAGCCGGTTTCAAGCTTGCCGGCGTTGTACAGGCCGCCGCCATTTCGGCTGTGATTGCTGTGAAATAGATTGTTGTAGATCGCACCAGTAGAATTCATTCCGCGGAACTCCACTCCGCCGCTCCCGTCGTACCCCTGAGCCACGTTGCCCGAAATGACGGTGCGGTAGAGCGCCAGCTGGCTGTTCTCGCTGTAGATCGCGCCGCCACCCTGTTGCGCCCGATTGCCGGTGAAGAAAGCCTCCTGGACGAGAGGCCAGCTGGCGGTGAAGAACGCGCCGCCGCCCAGGCTGGTCGTCAGATCGGTGGCGCGATTGAACTCCACCCGGCTGTTGAAAAGCAGCGCCAGCGTGAGCACCTCTGTCGTGTACAAGCCGCCGCCGCGATAGCGTGCCGTGTTGCTGGTCAGCGTCGTCGCATCGAAGCGCAGGCTGCCTAGCCGCTGATAGTATCCGCCGCCGTGGTTGTAGGCGACATTGCTTTCGAAGCGCGATCGGTTGGCGTACACCGCCGAGTTGTACGCGTACAGGCCGCCGCCGTCGCCATCGGCCGTGTTGGAATAGAACGTGGTGTTCGTCAATGTCACGTTGGCACCGTTGGCATAGATTGCGCCGCCGTCCGGTGAGCTGATGAGGCCGAAGGTCCGGCAATGACGCAGCGTGGTCGTGAGTGCGATGAGTGAACCATACACTTGCAGACAACCGCCGCTGCCGCCGCTATCGCCGTGCTCCACGGTGATATTCGTCAACGTTAGGGCATGGCCGTCATTCACCACGAACAGACGTGTCGCGTCATTGCCGCTGAGCAGGTTGACACCCTTGGCCGGATGCGTGCCCAGGATGGTGATCGACTTCGAGATCGGCTTCTGGGCGCTGAAGACGATCGTCTCTGGAAAGAGTGGCGAAGAGGTGAGACATCTCACGTGAATCACATCGCCGTTGTTGGCCGAGGCCAAGGCGGCGTTGAAGTTCGTTTCGGTGCAAGTGTCGATCGTAATCGTATTGGGCGCGTTGGGTTCGGCCACCACCCGCTCGGTTAACACGGCGCTCAACAGACCTAACAAAACCACAGTAAGGATAATACTTAACATCACCGATCTGATCCCCATGCATCTTCCTCCCTGTAATATTTCACTTGCTCCCCCACTCCTGTGTTTCAGGAGTGGGGGTAGTGGGTGAGGGACTACTTCCTCACCAATGGCAGATACACCTTGTTCGCTCCCTCCGGCATCAGATACATATCCAAATCAGTCACCGCGGGCGGCACACCCACTGCCGGGCTGATCTTCGTCAGGTAACCGGGCGCGCTGACCACCACGAACCAGCAGCCGGTGGTGACATCCCAACCGTAGTGACCTTGATCATCCGTCAACTGTGGATTCACCGGCGGATCGATGCGCGGTGGGCTGAACGTGGGATCTTCCAGTAACCCCGTGCCTGGGTTGGCGGGCGGCAGACTATTCCAGTTGCCACCCACGCCGCCGGGCCGCGTCTCGATGGTGCGGCAGTCGCGTGTCTGCGTGGACGTGTCCGGCAAGGCAAAAGGCACTTTATACAACGTCACTGTGGCGTTCGTGATTGGTTGACTGGTGAATGCATGCCGCACGTAGCCGCTGGGATCGTATAACGCGATGCAGCCGATCAATTCTTCCGTGATCGATCCGTCTGCCCAATGGACGAGGATTACGATCGGGATGGGACATTCCGGTGTGCGATAGGGATTGTCCGGTCCGTAATCGCAGCGTTCTTTGGGCAGTTGTTGATCGCACGGCACGCCCGGCTCCCAGTGGAAGTAGGGCGGCGGGTTGGCCCAGGTGGGGCGAGAGGGCGCCGTCATTGTGAGCGCAGAGCGCGAAGCAATCTCGTCGGGAGCAAGCGATTGCTTCGTCGCGCCCTTCGACTCCACATCGTTTCGCTCAGGGTGCGCTCCTCGCAATGACGGTATTTGCAGCGTCGGCGTGGGCGGTGCGATGCCGGCCGTCATGGTGTAGCTGAAGCCCGCCACCTTCAACGTGACTGAAAAAATATCGGTGTTGGGATCGTTGCAGGTCTTGCCGGGCGGACACGCCAGATACGTCTGCACCAGGAACGGCTCGTCGGCATTGCCGCGCGTCACGTTAATCAGCGGCGGCAGTTCGCCACGCGGGATGACCGTGCCCGGCAGCGTGAACGTGTTGCTGACCGTCGTCGGCGACTGGACTAACATCGCGGCGGTGCTGGGCAGCAAAACATCCTGCATGTTGGCGCTGGTGTGCGCGGCGATGGTCGATGTGTACGTACCAATGGTGGCCAAGGGATTGACCGTCACGCCGAACTTGAACTGCGCGGTGCTCGCCGCCCCGATCGGTTGAGCTAAGCCCCAGCGCAATTGCTGCCGCCCGTTAATCGTCGTAATGGTCGGATCGCCTGCGCCGCCCGATGACGTGCCCGGTCGATACGTGATGCTGATCGGCAGCGTGTGCGTGAGCGCTTGCAGTGAGATCGCTTGATTGAAAGGATTCTCAAACTGGATCGTGTAGCTGTTATTCTCGCCCGGCTCCACCGCATAGGCATCGGCCTTGGCCGACAGCCGCACGTTCGCGCCGCTGCCCTCGATCAGGGCGACATAGGTGCCGTAGGCTGCCGGGATGAAGGCCGGCCCAAAGGCATTGTTGAACGTGCCAAAGAGGCCATTGCGCTGATTGAACGTCATGAAGCGGATCTCGTCGCCACTCTGTGGGGTGAAGCCGTTGAGTTGATTGAGGTTCAGCGTGCCGCTCAGCGTCACGCGACCCGGATAGAACGGCTCTTCGCCTGTATTTGAGAGTCGCAGTTGATCGAACGTGCCCGTGATCGATCCGCCGATGTCAATGCTCAATGTCGCGGTGGGGCTTTGCCGGTAATAGTCGCCAATGGTCAACGACCCCGCGTTGTTCGGCCCGCCCGGCGCGACAATCCCACCGATGTTGTCCACGGCGTCCGAGATGATGCCCGTGCCGTTGAGTGTGCCGCCGTACAAGGTCATGCCGAAGAAGTTGGTGGTGCGGGTAACGATGCCATTGACATTGATCGCACCGCTGTATTGGAAGATGGGCTGGATGCGGTTAATGCCGGTAATGTTGACAGTGCCGCGATTGGTGAACACTCCGCCGGACGTGCCGCAGCAATAGACGTTGCCGGTGAAGTTCATCACCCCGCCGGTTTCGTTGATCCACTGTGTTCCCATATCGGCGGTGTTCATGTTGAACGTGCCAAAGTTGCGTACGTGCGCATCCACCGCGTTGACGATGGATGGTGACGTGCCTTGCACTGTTCCCACTGCCCCCGGTTGAATGATCACGTTACCTGTGCCATCCAGATAACCCATTGTCCACGTCAGGCGTTGAGTGACCGTCAAGTTGGCAGGGCTGATCACGAAGAAACGGAAGTTGTTTACGTTGGTATTGGGATTCAGGTTGGCGATATTGTCATTGAAGACTTGGTTGACCGTGCCCGACCCGTACATGAAGAACGAGCCGATCACGCGCAGGCGATTCAAGGCCACCGTCGTTGTGGCGTATAGTTGCGGAATGATGCCCGACGTGCTCGGCCGCCCGATCACGACGTTGTCACCTGCTTGCGGGATGGCGCCGCCGCAGTTGCTCCAGTTGCGCGTGTTAGCCCAGTCGTCGCCGCCGCTCGCCGTCGTGAAGATGCATTCCTCGGGCAGGCCCAGCACGTCGCGTGGGGTGAGGATGTTGAACGCCGAGTAGCCTACACCCGACGCTGCGCCATTGCCCCAACACTTGATCTTGCCGGTATTCAACAGCGCGCACGTCGTGGAGTTGCCGGCCGCATTGCCGCCGGCCGCAAGCGCTGTGACGTCGCTGGTCAAACCTTGCACGTCCACCGGAATGCTGATCGATTCTGTATTGCTAATGCCCAGCTGTCCCACATCGTTGCGCCCCCAACACTTGACGCCGCCGTTGATGAGCACGCAGGTGCTCCAGCCGCCCGTCGCGATCGCGGTGACGCCGCTCGACAGGCCCAGCACATTGCTGGGTACATTGGAGTTGCCCACATTGCCGGTGCCGAGCTCGCCGTAGAGATTATCGCCCCAGCACTTCACCCCGCCATTGACGAGGGCGCAGCTATGAGCGGCTCCTACGGCAATCGAGGAGACGTTGCTCCCTGCCAGCAAGCCGCTCACATCCACCGGTACATGCGACGGCGAGTTGTTGCCGTTCCCCAGCTGGCCGCTGCTATTCGCACCCCAACACATCACCCCGCCGTTGACGATGGCGCACGTATGGTTTTGTCGTGCGGCAAGCGCAGTGACACCACTCGCTAGCCCCACGACATTCGTCGGCACATTACTGGGCTGGATGGAGCCACTGCCCAGCTGGCCGTTGTCGTTGACGCCCCAGCATTTGGCTGCGCCCCCTGCGGCGATGGCGCAGGCGTAATTCACGCCCGCCGCAATCGAGGTAACGCCGCTCGCCAGGCCAACGACATTCGTCGGCACGTTACTGACCGTGTTGTTGCCCGTGCCGAGTTGCCCATGGGTGTTGCCGCCCCAGCACTTCACTCCGCCATTGACGAGGGCGCAGCTCACCGTGCCGCCACCTGCTACGCTGGTGGCGCCGTTGGTGATGCTGACCACATCCACCGGCATGAGGCGCGTTGACGAGGTGCCATCGCCCAGCACGGGTGCGGCCCCGCTCTGCGAACCCCAGCATAGCAGGCGGCCATTGCTCATCGTCACACAAGCATGGCTGCTGCCCACGCTGAGAGTCGACACCGTCGCGCCGCCGTTGCCCTGCGGCCCGTCGGGCGCCGCTTGAACGCTCGGGCTGCGCACAGCCGTAAACAATAGCGCCATCAACGCCACGGCGCTGATGACTGTTCCCCCGAACACGATCAATCGAGACAGTTTCATGCTATCCTCCCTTGTGCAATTACTGATGACGTCATTGCGAGCCGCAGCTGTATCGCGGCGAAGCAATCTCAATGTATCCGAGCGAGACGGAAGCACTACACCCACTCCCACTCCGCTGCGCTTCGGGACTTCGTGCGTGCAGTGCGGTGTGACGAACTTACACCACGATCACATCCTCCGGCTTATTCGGATCGAACTTCACGCGCACGCCGTCCCCCGGCCGCGGAATCGATATGCGTGAGACCATCGCTTTCACTTCGGTTTCATACGCTGCTATGCCCAGCGGCTCCACACGCAGGCGCAGCTTCACGTATGGATTCTTGTTGACGGTCGCGCCCGTATCGCTGATGGATAAAATTGTCGCCTCGGCCTCAACGCCGTGCGCTTTAAGCCGCCGATAGTTTCCCGGCGTCGTCAAGAAACCGCTGAACATGCCCCACAAGAACAGCGCACTGCCTGCGGCCAACAACAGCAGATAGAGCGCCTCATTTTTCCGGGGTTCAGCAAGCGCGATGATGGCGAAGATATACGCGCCATACAGCGCCAAGCTGATAAAGATGCGTGGCAAAGAGATCATTACTCCTCCTCACACAGCCGCTTAAACCGCAGAGAACGCAAAGACCGCAAAGTGCAATAGATCTCCTCAGCGTTCTCTGCGTGCTCCGCGGTTATTGTCTTACCGTCGAATCAACGGCAGATACAGTTGCTTGCTGCCGCCCTCTCCCACAAACACCACCTGCGACACGTTGCCGTACACATCCACCGGGCGGACGATCCCATACGGGATTGGTGTATTGCCTGCCCACGTCGATCGATCAAACGACCAGTTGCTGCCGTTCAAAGCTGCATTCTGATAGGTGAGGCCGCCGTCGAGACTGATCTGCACTTCGGCTACGCCCGATCCATCGAATACCGTGCCGCTGATGATGGATCCCGTGCCGAGGATGTTGATCGTTGGGCCTGTCGTGTCGAGTGTGATCGTGATCGGTGCGCTATTCGGGCTGGCATTGCCCGCGCTGTCGACGGCGCGCGCCACGATCTGCAGCGGATCGCCGTCAGTGTTGCTCGCTTCGATCGGCACGGCCCACGTCACTTCGCCGGCCTGCGGCGCATTGATGAGCAGCGAGCCATCACCCAGCAGCGCCTGCTTGAACGCCTTGCCGTTAAGACTCACCTCTACTGAACTAAGCAATCCGGTGTTGTCGAAGGCCAGACCCTTCAGTAAGTTGATGTTCTTCGTAAACACCAGCGTCGGCGTGAACTGCACGGAGGGCACCAGGTTGTCCGTCTGCACCGTTACGGTGTCGGTGGAGACTTTGCCGTTGTCGGCTTGCGTGCGCAGCGTCCACAGCTGGTTGTAGCCTGCCGGCAGTGTGTGCGTCACGCTCTGCACTGCGCCCAGGTTGCCCAGCAGGCTGAAGCCCGCGCCCTTGTTGATGCTAACCTGCGCCTTGCACATCAGGAACGGCGTGCCCAGATCGATGTAGAGCGGCAGCTTGAATTGGCCGGCCGGTGCATACACGATGGGACCGACTTTGCCGAACTTCGCTTTGCCCACGCTGTTGTCGATCAAGTACGCGGTCGTCGCCGGAGGTTGCGGTAGATTCGGCAAACCTTGATAGGCCAGTACTGCCGAGACGGGCACGCTGAATACGCCGGTTGCCGCCGGTGTCAGTGCCCTCGCCGTTAACGTCACGGTGGCGGGCTGGCCAGCGCTGGCATCGACTTGCAGCACCCATTGACGACTGTTCGCGGGACACGACTGGCACACCGCGCCGCCGATCAGATTCACGAAGTTCATCAAGGCGGGTGCTGAACCTAACGTCACCGTCATGGGCTGATTGTTGTACGGCAGGATGTC
>JAUQXC010000049.1 GCA_030834825.1 Thermoflexales bacterium | reverse complement strand
CGGTCACCATCTGCACCTGGAGAACCTCACGCTAACAGGTGGGCATCCAGCGAGCGACGTAGGTGGCGGCGTTTATGCGGTAGATGGCAACCTGCGCATTATCAACTGCCGCATCGCCAACAACTCGGCCGCTTATGGCGGCGGTGTGTTCCAGGGCGGCAGCGGTCGCGTGGAGGTCAGCGACAGCTGGATCGAGCTCAACACGACGGGGAATCACGGCGGCGGTTTGTATGTGAACGGCAACGCTGCACTGACGGATACCCTGGTTCTATCGAACACGGCCGATGGACACGGCGGCGGCTTGCACGTGCAGACTGGGCGGGTGGATTTAGTCAGCGGCGTGCTGGTGAACAACACCGCCGGTATGAATGGCGGCGCGGTGAACCTGAACAACGGCCTCAGCATCACAGGCACACAGTTCATCAGCAACACTGCGAACGACAGTGGCGGCGCGCTGGTCCAGTGGAGCGCCGGGTACGCGGTTACGGTGACCAATGCGCGTTTTGAGCGTAACACGGCCAAGAACAAGGGTGGCGGAGCGTTCATCGCCGGAGCGTCGGTGATCAGCAACTCGACGTTTATGACCAACACGGTGGATTCCGGCAGCACTACGCACCCTTACGGGGGAGGAATGTATGCGAGTGGTGTCACTCAGATCTTCTCCTCGACGTTTGTGAGCAACTCAGCCAGGGTTGCAGCGTCCTCCTATGGCGGCGGTCTGTATACGTCCCAGCCGGCCATGATTCAAGACAGTACATTTGAAAAGAACGATGCCTGGATCGGCGGGGGCGCGTATGGTGAGTCAGTTGCCATCACGGTTACCCACACGACCTTCAAAAACAACTTTGCCGGGTATGGCGGGGCCATTGAGGCTGATGCGATTCGAGCGACGGGATCGGATTTCGTGAGTAATCACGCCACGCGTGATGGCGGAGGATTGCGCATCTTGCGTATCACGTCATTAAATGGCGGACAGGTTGTCAGCAACACGGCCAACGACGATGGCGGTGGTGTTTGGGCAGGAGAGCGCCTGGATACAGTGGGTACTCTTTTTTCCAGCAATCAAGCCGCGCGGGGCGGCGCGGTGAGAGTAATCGGCAGCATCAACCTTACAGACACGCCTTTCATTAGCAATACCGCGAACGACAGCGGCGGTGCACTGTTCCAGTTTAGCAGCAAATACGCCGTATTCATGACCAACGCGCGCTTTGAACGCAACGCGGCCAGGAGTAGGGGCGGCGGCGCGTTTGTCTCCGGCACATTGACGATTAGCAACTCGACGTTTGTGTCGAACACGGTAGATTCGGGCGACACTAATAACACCTATGGCGGTGGCGTCTATGCCGGGGGTATGAGCCAAATCTACGCCTCGACGTTTGTGAGTAATACGGCCAAGTATGGAAGTCAGGGCTCCAAAGGTGGCGGTGTGTGTGCGTCCCAGCCATCAACCATTCAGGGCAGTACGTTCGATCGAAACAATGCAGCATACGGCGGGGGCGCGTTTGGTGGCAACACGGTAATCACCGTGACTCACTCGATATTCAAGAATAATCATGCTGCGGTCACAGGTGGCGCTATGGAGGGCTCCTCGATCCAGGCGACTGGGATAGATTTCTTGAATAATAGGTCCGGTTGGTGGGGGGGCGGTGTGGTAGTGTGGGACGACTTGGATGTGGTGAACTCTCTTTTTGCAGGCAACCAAGCCAGTGGCGGTGGTGCGGCTATGAAACTAATAGGTACGCGGCATACCTTGCGCCACGTCACTATCGCTCATCCCACGCAAGGCAGCGGTCCAGCAATCCTGATGACAGGCGGAACGGTCAACATCACCGATACCATTATCGCCAGTTACACCGTTGGCATCAGCCAGACCGGCGGCATCCTCAACGCCGATTATAATTTATTCTTTACCGCCACACCGACTCAGACCTCGGGCGGCACGCTGAATTGGGGTTCGCACAATCTCAACGCGAATCCCCGGTTCGTCAACCCCGCCGCAGGTGACTATCATCTCGCGGATGGCTCATTCGCCATTGACACGGGAACGAACGTCGGGGTAGCGACCGACCTGGACGGCGTGACGCGCCCACAAGGCAACGGCTATGACATGGGCGCATACGAGTTCCACCGGTTCAGCATCTTTTTGCCGCTGGTCGTGAAGCAGTAAAAAAGCAGCCAGACCTGACGGGTCTCGCAACTCTGTCAGGTCTGACAACAAGCGGGAAAAGCAAAATTACGATCGGTCGGTTGATGAAACACGCAAGGTCAGCAGCGTAATCTCTGGCTGGCAGTTAAAGCGCACGGGCGGCGAGATGACGCCCAAGCCGCGATTGGTGTACAACTGTAACGGGCCTAATTGGTACAGGCCGTGCGGATATTTTCGCCCCAGATGTGGCAAGACCGGGGAGCCAAAGAAGGGCAGCCGTACTTGTCCCCCATGCGAATGACCGGACAGCTGCAAATCGATCGGATACTGCACCGCCAGATCAGCATAGTCCGGTTCGTGTGCCAACAAAATGGTAGTTTGAGCGGCCGGCACCAGACGCAAGGCGCGATCAAGATCGGCGTGATGTTCCCAGACGTCATCAACGCCGGCGATCCACAACCGGGCACCATCGCGCTCGATCGGGACGGCGGCATTCCGCAGGACGGTGATCGGCTGCGTTTGCAAGGCGCGTTCGACCTCATCGGCGTTGGTCCAGTGATCGTGATTGCCCAAAATCGCGTACACCCCCGATCGGGCTTGCAGAGCGCCCAGCACCGGCGCACACGACTCGGCCAGCGCGGCATCGTTCGTCACAAAATCGCCAGTCAACACCACCACGTCAGGTGTTAAGCGATTGACCGCTTCAAC
>JAUQXC010000556.1 GCA_030834825.1 Thermoflexales bacterium | reverse complement strand
GCGGCCTCTACATGACTGGCACCTCCAAACTCACATTGAACAACGTACAGGTCGATCGCAACCGGATTGATCATGTAGGAAAGGGCGGCGGCCTTCATCTGTATGGCACCACGGCTACGCTCAACAACATCACGCTCAACGACAATCTGGCCAGTGGTGCCGCACAGGGCGGCGGGTTGTATCTGGAAAACGGCTCAGCCACCATCAACGGCCTGACAGCCAGCGGTAACCTGGGCGCATACAGCGGCGGCGGCCTCGATGTCCGTAATGCCACGCTGAATCTATCCAACGCGAATATTCATCACAACGGCGCGAGCGCCACGGGGGGCGGCATCAATGCCTACAAGACCACGCTGGCGTTGAACAACGTTACCATTCGCGATCATGACAGTGGGACTGCAAATGGCGCCGGGATCGAGTGTTACGATTGCGAAGGAGTGTGGCAGAACGTCACGCTGAGCCACAATCTCGCCGACGGCAACGGTGGCGGGCTGCGCGCGTACCAAGCGGCGCTCACGCTTCAAAACGCCACCTTCGAGGGCAACACCTCGAATGAGGGTGGCGGGATTTACAACGACGACACTACGCTGCAACTGATCAATGTTACCTTGAGTGGTAATCAGGCCACGGCCCACGGGGGCGGCCTCTACAACGGCGATGGTACCGTCGCGCCTTCAGTGATTAGCCTGACCAACGTGACGCTCAAAGATAACGGCTCAGGCGACGGGGGCGGCATCTACAATTTCAATGCGCCCGACACTTTAGCCTATCTCAAGAACACCGTCATCGCCGACAGCCCCGCCGGCAGCAACTGCAAAGGTAAGGGCTTCGCTTCGTCCAAATATTCGCTCAGCAGTGACAACACCTGCTCGTTGAGCGGCACCGGCGATCAAAACAATGTGGCCGCCAAACTCAATCCACTGAGCTGGGTGGGTGGCCCGAACAAAGTCCACCTGCCCCTGCCCGACAGCCCCGTGGTCGATATGGTCATCGGCAGCGATTTTCCCGGCACCGATCAGCGCGGCCTGAGCCGAGCACAGGGTGCGGGTGCGGACGCCGGATCGGTGGAGCGGCAGGCCACTGATCCGATCTACGGCTTGTTGGTATATCTGCCGTTGGTGATCAAGTGATACCTCACCCCTGACCCCTCTCCCAAATTGCTATGTGATTTGGGAGAGGGGAATGTCAAACCGCAAGAGAGGAAGTTGTATGAAAATCAGATCGATGATGCTAAGCATCGTGTTGGCCGTGGCCGTGTTGGGAATGTTAGGAGCCGGGTTAACCAATCGCGCGGTGGCCGAACCCGCCGCGCCTAACACGACGATCACGATCGACAGCTGCAACGAGACGAACTTCGACAACGCCCTGGCTTCAGCCAACAACGGCGATATGATTTACGTGAGATGCCTCACGTCTTTCCCCGCGACACCGGGCGCGATCACGTTCAGCACGCAGAAGATGATCTCCAAATCGATCACGCTGCTGGGTACGCATCCGGTCACGGGCGTCAACCGGCTCAGCGGCGGCGACGCCACTAGCCTATTCCAGGTCAATGACGGCGCCACGCTCACACTGACGAACATCACTGTGGAGCACGGCGATAACACTGGCAGTGGCGGCTGTCTGGAAGTCTATGGCTCGCTGGTCGCGCTGACGGCAACACTGCGCCAGTGTCGAACCTTCAACCTTCTCGGCTCACCGGACGGCGGCGCGATCTACGCCAACACCGCAAACGTGATGCTGACGAACACGACGTTCTATTCCAACACGGCCGATGGCGACGGCGGCGGCCTGTACGTGTACAACTCCACGGTGTCGGCCAGTCGATCGCGCTTCGACAACAACAGCGCCAGCAATTACGGCGGCGGATTCTATCAACGGCTGGGCAGCGTGCGCTTCGACGCGACGACGCTCACCAGCAACACGGCGCGTTATCGCGGCGGCGGCCTGTATGTGACGCAGGTGCCGACGTTTTATCTGCAATCGGCCAGCCGGATAGAGTTCAACCGCACGATTGATCTCACCGCCAGCCTCGGCGGCGGCGCATACTTTACGGCCAGCGCGCCCTACATCGATCAGGTTTATTTCATCGGCAACCGCGCTGAAAAGAGCGGAGGCGGTCTATACAGCGAGAACAGTTCGCTGGCGCTGTATCATAGCGTTATTTCAGACAACGTGGCGCAGGACATCAGCGGCGGCGGCGTCGATTTTCGCGGGACCAACAGCTTTGGCTCGGTCTATACCAACCTGTTCTACGGCAATTACAGTTATCCCTACGGTGGCGGTTTGTACAACGAAGGGAATCTCAACACCGGGTATAACCAGTTCGTCAAGAACAACAGCTATTACGGTGGCGGCATCTACAACGAGGATACGGGTGTGCTGCAGATCTATCACACCACCTTCGATCAGAATACCGGCGCGTATGGGGCCGGCCTGCGCAGTGAGGGCCGCATCGATTACGGAATGAACCTGACCTTTACGCAGAACACGGCAGCGTGGGATGGCGGCGGCTTCTATTCGAACTCCAGCGCCAGCAACCGCACCACCATGACCAACGCGGTCTTCCTCAACAACACCGCGACCAACGGCTATGGCGGCGGCTTGTTTGCCCGCAACAATGTCACGCTCACGCTTTTCAACGCGACCATCGCCGGCAACCAGGTGAAGCACGACGGCGCCGGGGTGTGGGCGCGTGATGCCACGCTGAACGTCAACAACGGCGCGATCACCGACAACAAAGTCGATGGCACCGACGACTATAGCCATGGCGGCGGCATCTATCTAACCGGAACGTCCAAACTCACGTTGAACAATGTGCAGGTCGATCGCAATCGGATTGACTATCTGGGAAGTGGCGGTGGGCTGCACCTGTATGGTACGACGGCTACGCTTAATAACGTCACACTCAACGACAATCGGGCGAACGCCGCGGCGGCGGGCGGCGGACTGTATCTGGAAAACGGTACAGCCACCATTAACGGTCTGACCGCCAATGGCAACTTGGGCCTGTACAGTGGGGGTGGCATCGAGCTCCAGGATGCGACGTTGAACCTATCTAACGCGCACATCCAGGGCAATGCGGCGAGTGCGGTTGGCGGAGGTATCCGCGCGCTGTACAGCACCTTGAATTTGAATCGAGTTACGGTCAGCGATCATGCTAGTAACGCTTCCGATGGCGCTGGAATCGACTGTTACGACTGCCAGGGAGCATGGCAAGACGTGGCCGTCAGCGGCAACATCGGCCAGCGAAACGGCGGTGGGCTGCACGCCTACCGATCGACCCTCACGATCCAACGATCAACTTTCGCTGGAAACGAATCGGATGACGGGGGTGGCATCCACAACGATAACAGCCAGCTGCAATTGATCAATGTGACGGTCAGCGGCAATCAAGCCACGTCAGAGGGTGGCGGCATTTACAACGACAGCGCCAGCGCCAGTTCGCCTTCCGTGATCACCCTAACCAACACGACGCTCAAAGACAACGGCGCGGTGCAGGGCGGCAACTTCTTCAATTCCAACGACCCTGACACACACGCTTATCTGAAGAACAGCGTGCTGGCCGACAGCACCAGCGCCGGCAGCTGCAGCGGCAAAGCCTTTGCTTCGGCCAAGTATTCGCTGAGCAGCGATTTGACTTGTTCATTGAGCGGTACCGGCAATCAGAATGGCGTGGCGGCCAAGCTCAATCCGCTAGGGTTTGTGGGCGGCTCGACCAAAGTGCATCTGCCTCTGCCCGACAGCCCCCTCGTCGATATGGTCGTGGGCAGCGATTATCCGGCCAACGATCAGCGCGGCGTCATCCGGTCGCAGGGTCTGGGAGCCGACACCGGATCGGTGGAACGGCAGGCCAGCGATCCGATCTACGGGTTGCTGGTGTATCTGCCGCTGGTGATCAAGTGACCTCACCCCCAACCCCTCTCCTGAATACAGGAGAGGGGAGGAATCTTGCAGGAGAAATGCGATCATGAGCAATCCAACCGTCAACGTCGAAGAGCAATCGGTCAGCGGCGACATCCGCACGAAGGACGGGCAAATCATCAACCTCAAAGTCGAGGTGCCCAGCGATGGCTCGCTGTGGGTCGAAGAGTTGCTCGACGCCGCGCTGATGATGATTCAACAATCGTATCCCGGCGCGAAGTGGGTCGAATAAAAATCTAATCACCCCTGAAGGAGCAACATGCCAAACATCGATTCGATGATACAGAATACCGTGGGTTCGACAATTGGTCTTGTCACGTTGCTGATAAGCGGGATTGGCGTCGTCATGTTGGTGGCGGGCCTGCTGATAGCACGCACACCGGGTAAGAGCAAGGACTGGCCGACGGCGATAGGTCAGATTCTGGCTTCGACGATCAGCTATCGCCGCAGAAGCGGAGGTGGCCGTGCACCCTATCCACTGGTGATGTACCTGTATCAGGTCGAAGGAAGGCAATATCAAAGCCAGCGCATCTACTTCGGCGGCGAGGTGGGCGGCTCAGCGATGACGGGCATCCTCAAGAAATACCCGGTCGGCGCAGAAGTGCCCGTGTATTACAATCCACAGAATCCTGCCGACGCCGTGCTGGAACGATCGATCCCGATGGCCAAGATGCTCGGCCTCATCGGCGTGATTATGCTGGCGGTGGCGGCGGCGACGTACTTCATGCCCAAGTTTTTTGGACTCTGACAGAAACGTCACCATGAGCGACGCTTACGGCAAAGCGGTAACGCATACGCCGGGATCGGTTTTGTCATCGGCCTGCCGGTCGCAGCAATACTCAACCAATTCCTATCGATCGAAGGTTTTTCGCTGGGTCGTTTCACCCTGCTCTTGTTGCTCACGCTGATCGTCACGGTCGTCGTGAGCCTTCCGGCGATCGGACATCTGGCGGAAAAGATCAGCAGCAACCAGTCGCTTGGTATTTCCCTTAGTTCTCAATTGAATTGGCGCTTATCGCGTAGTGCATCCTTTCACGATCTCACTCAACCCCCGCTACGGTTTAGCTACGGTGTCCTGCTACAATTGAACATATCGACCGCTACCGTGCTATGTTATCACGCAATGAACCGTGGTCCGGTAGTCAATCACAACTTGCTAAATCCGATCTCAGTTCAACGAAAATTTACAAAGCCGGGGGACCCATCATGAACAAGAAAGTATTGACGCTGGGAGGCGTAGCGGGGTTGGCGCTGATTTGGTTGTCAGTCGCCCTCACCGCCTTAGCGACTAACGAAGACACGTCACCTCCACCAGGGATGATGGAGCGATCAACTCACCGACAACGGCCGAGGCTGGCACCCGATCAAACGACCGTTGGCAAGCTCTTCATCAGCGAAGTCTCGCCCGCGGCCAGGCCGGGCAAGCCGGCCTGGATCGAGTTGGCCGTCGATGCTCAACAGCTCTTTCTGCCGCTCGTCGCGCGCAACAGCAACGCGGCCACCTCACCTGATTCTGCATCCCACGAGACCACAGCGCCAACGGTAGTATCCTCGGCCAGCCTATCCTACGTTCTTAGTTTGAACGGGATGCGCTATGACCTGCCTACCGCTTTGCCGCCTGTGCCGCCCCACGGGATTGTTGTGGTGTACCTCGGCGTGACGGGGACGGACGATCTGGATTTTAGCGACGGCGTTGCAACGTTGTATGCCAGCCACATCCTGACAACCACGTTTCTACGTGGCGGTCACATCGGACTCTACACCAATGCGACATTGACCACGACGACAATGGCGGACTTCGTCACATGGGGCAGCGTACCCGTCAGCGCGACCGATCAGGCCGTCGAGGCGGGCCTCTGGCCCAGCGGCGCGTCGCTTGAATTCGATGCCGGCTTTGGTGGGGAAGATCCGATCGTCCTGCCCAAGCAATCCAATGAATCATTTGGCCGTTACGCCGACGAATGGGTGTCATATCGCGCGGCGCATTCTTCGCGGGGCCGCCACAATCCGCCGCCGGTGCCGCTGCACACGACGCTGCCCTCCGGCAGCGTGATCGATGTTCAGAGCTTCGGCCTGGCCTGGACACCCGTACCGGGCGCTACAGCTTACGAGTTTCAGATCGATATCACCACGACGTTCAGCAATCCCATCGTCAGCATCGTCACGCCTCACGCCGGTTGGAAGCCCAGCACGACCTGGTTAGCGGGCACGTACTACTGGCGCGTACGCACCGTCGGTCAACAAGGCGTACGGGGGGCCTACTTCGGCCCAATTCAAACGACGGGGCTTAATCTGGCGGGAGCCGTTCAACTTCAAACGTTGCTGGATGTCACGCAATATCGGATGCAGCGCAAAGACACGACCATGCTCGATATCGGCGGGGGTAAGGGCAATCAATCGGGCAAAGGCTCACCCCGTGACACCACCGACACGCGGGATCGCTGGGACGGACCGCACGTGAACAACGACGTCGATAAATTCCCGACGTTCTCGTGGAACGGCTACGACAACTTATTCTGCGTGCGCGCCTCGGTCGCGATGATGACACTCTACTATGGCGGCCAGCTGTCGGAGGATCGCATTTCCTACTTCATCTTTGAAGAGAACGCCAGCGCCGACTCGCCTTACAAAAACATCCCTGAAGATGATCTGGGCTTCGGGCGTGGCGCGTCAGCTGGTGCGGCCCTGGAATGGGCCTTGGACGCCGACGCCGAGCGGGATGACTACTGTCCTGATCCGCCCAGTGATGACGAGGACGAAGAGTATGCGTGCAACAGTGACGATCCCAACACCGTGCCGATCTCGATCACCTTTACCCAGGTGAAAAGTCTGATTGACTCCGGGCGTCCCTTCATCACCAGCGTGCCCGGCCACGCCCGTGTTCTCGACGGTTATCAAGTTACCAACGATGGCCGGCAGTGGGTGCGCATCTTCAATCCGGTACCCGTCGGCGGCGACGACTGCACGCCCGGCCTGCCGGGCACACCCGGCGCCTGCTCCGGCGTTTACTGGGAAGAGTTCAATAGCTTTGCCCTGCGGCACAAGACCACGCGCTATTTGCAGGCTGGCGAAGTGGCCAATCCGCGCAGCGACGAACCCTCGCTGTGGCGAGACAGCGACAGCGACGGCGTCAACGACTTTGATGAGATCGAGCGCTTCAAGACGAATCCCTACCGGAAAGATACGGACGGCGACTGGGTGAATGACAAAGAAGACATCGCCGAATACGTGTTTGATGCGGCTGACAAATATAAGAAGCGCTTCGGCGATCTCTTCATCCTGGCGCTTGGCCCGGGCGGTTATTTCGATGCCGAGGGCGACGTGCTGCGCAAGGAAATCGATTGGGATAACGATGGCGACGGTATCCCCGATGGTTGTGAAGACGCCGATCGCGATGGCCGCTATGACTCACCCGGCGAGAGCAAGAACTTCGATCCGACGAACAAGCAACCCTGCAAACCAAAGCTGTACATCGTCGGCCCCACACAATCCTTGCCGCGGAATGTTGGCTCGGTTCTCGACCCTAATCAATTGAAGATCGATCTGCTGGCGCTGCTGCCGGAGCCGATGACCAACAAGCCCATTTACACCAAGCACAACTTTACCGTCACGATTGGTTCACAGCCAGCGCCAATCCTCTCCGTGGTCAAAGCCGGTGGTTACGATCTGCTCGTGCAACCGCCGACGCAGCCAACGCCGGGCAAGTACGATCTGCTGGTTGAGTGGTTCGATCCGGCCCTGCCAAAATCCTTCTATATCACGGATACGGAACGGCAGGCCGTGTTGTATGAACCGCCCCCGATTGTCAATCCCACGGCAACCGTGCGTAACGTGATGCTGGCGATCGATATCTCAAAGTATCTGAGCAACACGGCGCACCTGGTCGCGGTGCAAAACGCGGCCCGTCTGTTTGCCGATCAATGGTCGGCGCAAGATCGGCTGGGGCTGGTCACTTATGGGGCCGGTGTGGCGCTCGCGCCCGTACCCCTGGCGCAGGTCGGCGCTTCAGGTCAGCAGATTACGAACACCAAGACGGCGCTCAACGGCCTAACCGCTAGCGGCGACAGCGCACTGGGCAAGGCGCTGCTGCTGGCGCAGGAGCAACTAAACAGTAACGGCGATCCCAATGGCAGCCTGAACATTGCGGTGCTGTCGGCGGGACAACCGAGCATCGCGCCCTACGTATCCAGTTTCTTCAACGATCAGACCGGTGATCTTGATTCGTTCACGCTGCTGCCACCCGGCGGTGGCTGTAACTGCGCGGGTGATACTTTCTCGCGCACACACATTCACAGCTTTGGAGTGGGCGCCGTGAACGCGAACTTCATGGCCAGTTTGGAACGCCTAGCCGATGCGACCGACGGTTCATTGAGTGCAGCCGGGTTACCCACGACCACTTCCCTTTATCTGCCCGCCATGTTGCCCAATCGTTTAGCCAGCGATTTCAAGTACGCGGCCGAACGCCTGCGCGGCGAGCAACGTTTGCTTGAAGCGTTTGGTACGACAACGCTCTTGAATCGTCACACTTACAGCGTCACCGTAGAGGCGGCTTCGTCCATCGCCTTCACCGCCAACTTTGCGGAGAGTGGGCTGGGTGCGTTGTTCGTCTTCCGGCCCGATGGCACGCCGGTCGCCGTGGGCGATGCCGGTGTCGTCTATCGAACTGATGCCACGCATGAGCAGCTGCGCATGAGTAATCCACCGCCGGGCACCTGGCGGGTACAGGTTCGATCGTCAAACAACATGAGCAGCACAGAGTATCTGTTGATCGCTTCGGCGAATGCCAAGACGACGCTGAGCGGCGGCGATCCCGTCTTTCGCGGTGGGTCGGCATTTGCCTTTAATCCAGAACTGTTCAACGGCCTGCCCGCGAGTGCTGTGTTGGCCGATGGCGCGCCGATCCTGAATGCGGCGATCACGGCCACCGTATTGCAAGCCGATGGTGCCCTCGTCAAACAACTCCAACTCCGCGATGATGGCACACACGCGGACGGCGCCGCAAATGATGGAGCGTATGGCAATGTGTTCACGCCAACGCTGCCCGGTGCATACCTGATCAAATATAAAGCGACCGGCCTGGACAACCTGGGACGTTCGTTTGAACGGCACGCACAGGTGGCCTTTGTCATTCCACGCGCAGCCGCCTACCTCTACACCAAGCATGATCTGCCAGAGAACTTCACCGCTTACCAAGCGCTACTGGCAGAGTCAACCATTCCGCTGGTGGGTGTGCCGCCGCATGCCATCACGACGACCAACTGGAAGAAGTACTCGCTCATGCTCGTCGCTCCTGACAGCGCCCTGCCCAATCAAAGTTGGCTCACACCGTCAGCCCGCGACGTAGTCACGCAGTCGCAGCTGCCCATCCTCGGGTTGTATAACGGCGGCTATGCCTTGTTTGGTGATCTGGGTCTGAATCTCGGAACCAACGTCACGCGCACCTCCCGAATGACGCGCACCATGCCCTTCGAGCCGCCATATCCGGTGTGGTCGACGCCGTTCCCGCTGCCGCCTGTGCTGCCCTACACCGTTTACACCGCGACGGCCGGTCTCAGCGTCGATCTGGGCAGCTTCCAGCCCGGCGTAACTTTTATCGGTCTGGTGCCATCCACGCCCAGGCTTAATATCGCGCGTGAAGATACACGCTTCCTGCTGTGGGGGTTTGCCCGTGGGCCGGATGATATGACTTTCAACGGGCGACGCTTGTTTGCCAATGTGGCCGCGCTGCTGCTGCGGTAACAGGCAATGAGTGGGGAAAATCTATGTGGGGAGCGGCCAATTGGCCGCTCCCCAGCGTGTACCATTCAACAGCCGGGTGCGCGGATCGCGCCCGCAAGCAAGGCGAACTATTGATCCTTTTTTGAGGCTTTGCTCTTCTGACTTGTATATATCACCAGACCGGCGGCTATTCCTAAGGCTGTGCCGTACACCGCGTAGTTCGTGTCAGGATTCGGAAAGATGAAGCCCAGAATCGCACCGATGACGGCTCCCGCCACGGCCATAATTCCCAGCCAGTATTCAGGTTTCATACAATATCTCCTTTCGCTTGAAATGAACGACGTATGAACCACTTCAACCGAGCAGGCGTGCAGCCTAAGCCTAATCACTGCCCAGACCATTCCAGGCCACAAGCGTTACATTTGTAATATTCTTTGAGCTGGTGCTTTCCTAAAGCTTTGACACAAGCCACAAAGACATACAATGAAAGCAAGGCGATGAGGCCGGCAAAGAGGCCAAGGAGCCACAGATTCTGACTAAGCCAAACAAGCGCCACTGCCGCGAGGGCAAGACAAATCACCAGTATGAAGGCCGTTACGGCCCGGGCCATCAAGGGTGACATGAACCGCCAAAAAGTAGGCAGGCCAAAAAACAATTCTGGGTAGATGTATTCCCGTTTCGCCACCGTGATGTTTGTTTCAGTACTGCAACGGGGACACTTCATGAGAGTTTCTCCTTTGGGTTTCATCACCTTTTTTGCAGCCCCCCTGACGGTCTGCTGATGTGCGGAAGAAGTACTGCCTACTTGCTCTTCTCACCTTGCGTATCCAGGCCGTTTTGATGCAGCACCAAATGCGTGACCTTGCCGTTCGCCTCTCGCTTAAACGTGATCTGGGCATCCACCACGGACAGGAAAAACTCGGTGTCGGTTTCGGCATACAGCGGGAGCTTTCCCTGACCTGTAATTTGCAGATACAGCTGATCACCCACCCGGGAAATTTCGATCGAGACCGTCGGCGCCAGCGTATAGGTGCCGACGAAGGCGTCCAGCTGGGCCTGATCGAGTTTCAGCACTTTGCGATCTTGGCCGTCTGGATAGGTCTTCAACGGCGAGCGTGGCTCCAGGAGATGAAGCCCGATGTCATCGGCATCATTTGCGGTATTGGTGAGCACCACGACGCCCCGGCGTTGGGCTTTATCAAAACCGATGAAGGATCGATAGCCGCCCGTACCGCCGTTGTGCCAGATAATGTCGGTGTCTCCGACCGTCAGCAAATGCCACCCCAGGCCCACTTGCATCTTGTCTTCCCCCTCACCGCCAGCATCACGCCGCGCGCTGTGAGTCATTTCCAGGGCGGGGGATAAAGCTGCAGACGAAATGCCGAGGTTGGCTTCCAGGAACGTCAGCAAATCATTGGTGGTGGATCGTAGCGCGCCGGCGCCGGCCAGCGTAGGAAAATCCCAATTGGTCGTCGGCATACGGCCCACATCATGACCGATGGCTAGGCGTTGCTTCATTTCAGGCGATAACGTGATACGGGTCTGCGACAGGCCAAGTGGTTTCAACACTCGCTCGGTGAGCAAGGTCTCATAGTCCTGGCCTGCTTTCAAGCTCAGCGCATGACCCAACAAGCCTGCTCCCAAATTGGAATACTCATAATGAGTGCCAATGTCGTGCGTCAAAGTATAAGTAGATAAGAAATCGTACAGTTGTTGAACTTGATAATCTGCATAGGGATTGGCACTGT
>JAUQXC010000048.1 GCA_030834825.1 Thermoflexales bacterium | reverse complement strand
ATCGTGTAGTGGGCCTAGCGGACGTGGCGTGAACAGATCGTCGCACGCGCCCCAGAGAAAACAGGCTGTGGGGGATAGTTTCTGTGTGAAGTGCTCCACCAACGAGGTCTTGCCGATGCCGGCTTCGCCGCCGAGCAACACGACGCGGCCGCTGCCCAGCGTGGCTTCGACGAGGGCAGAGTTCAACGCGCGCAAGCTTAACTCGCGTTCGAGCAGATCCATATTCAGATTGTATGGTGTGGTGGCGGAGTGTCAACCGGCCACCACACCAACTCAAAACCTTTAGGGCGCGGTCGGTTCATTCATTTGAACGGCGACCCACACCCCGGCGGCCTCGGTTTTAAGGCTGATGAGCGCCGACTCCTCGCCTTTATTTCGAGTGAAGATCAACACGAGAGGCTGAGCCTTTTCAGCATGCCGGGCTAACATTTCCCAACCCAGCGCTTTCATTTCAGTCTGATAAAAGGCCTCGGCTGACTCCAGGCTCGAGGGTGTGGCAAAGGACATCGAACCGGGGAACCGCATAATATCCAGCGCATCAGGCAGGGTCGGGATCTCGGTCAAGACCGTGGGGCAGCCCGCCGGCAGTGGAACCGCCTGCAAGGCATTGACCTCATTCACTTCGTACTGAAAGGTCTGTGTGCCTTCCATTCCCGGCCCGAAGAATTGTTCATTCGCCTGGATGCTTAAGTCGTAGCGGACCACATACCCACCCAGCTCAGCAATCCATAACTTCCCCGTCGCCTGCGCACCATTCGACTCTTCAGTAATCGAGTAATGTCGGGCAGGCACGCCATTGACCGTTTCCTGACCGATGTCTGTGGCCCGGGCGATCGGCGGCAGCAACGAAGCCAGGTTAAGCCGCTCACCACCCGCGACGCTTTCACCCCAGCGTACTTGACAGGGCTGGTCGGCGCCTGCTTGAAAATAGTGAGCGTCATCCACGGAACCAGACAAGCGTTGAAGAGGCTGGCCGTTTTCATCACGCGTTGTCAGGGTCGTAAACTGGGCCGCAGGCGGCCGGGAAAAAACATGGGTGTGAACATCGTCCCATTCGGCTGGTTGCCCGTCGCGCTTGCCCTTGAATGCAATCGTCAGGGAAAGACGATAGCTGTCCAACTGATCCAGGCCAACGGCCGGGTCCGGCAGAAGATAGGCAACCGGCTGTGGTTCGCTCGGCACAACCGTGGCTTGCGGGGTGTCAGGCGCGGCCGGGGCAACCGCAGTCGCGAGTGAGGTAGAAGTGGGAGTACTTTCCTGGGAGACAGGTGGCTTTTGGGATGAAGACTGTTCTGGAGGCGTAGGTTGACTGGACGTACACGCCGCCAGGACCAGGTTCAAAATCAAGTAAAGAATGATCGTGTGCTTCATGTTAGCTCCTCGGGAACACCGTGATGTGAAGGATCATATTCCCCGTCCCCTGGCTGAAGTTATAGTCTTGTGTGCCGCCTCCATCAGGCATAGTGAAGTTGATGGCAAAGGCCGGTCCGGTAGAGGCTGGTATGCCTCCGGATCCAGATCCACCCGCCCCCTGACAAGCGACGGTGAAAGGACCAAAAGCCATAGACGAGAACTGCGCATCAAGGCTTAATGTATCCTCTTGGACACCCTCTACTTCAAAGGTGCCGCTGCCGCTCAGCATTTGAGTCACGTCGCAAGAGAACGCCTCCCGGGGGCCTTGATAAATTGCATCCAGCCACATATTGACGGTCCCATTGCCCGTAAGGCTGTTGCTCTCTTCTGCCTGTTCGAACTCGCCGATCGCGTTAAAGCTCATAACGGGTTTCCACAGAGCTGCTGCGTCGGCCGGAAAGGCGACATCCTTTTCCGTGGCTTGAATGGCCGCCGCATACTTGCAGCGTTTAACGTCAAACTCCAAATCACGCCGATGCTCGTCGCGTACAAAAAACGCCGCGATGGAGACCATGTCCTTGCCCGCCTTGCGAGGCGCGGTATAGGTAAGTGTGTAAGTGTATGCCTTCCAGTACGCCGGGTGTCTTTCGAAAAATTTTCCAGGCGTAACCTTGCCCGAACGCGCCTTGGCGAGCATGGTGATATCGGCCAAGGGAACCAGCGGCGCCAGTGGTGGATCAAATTGCTGTCCGCCCGATGAGCTGAAAATCATGACACCAAATTCAATGTTCACCTTTTGACCAAAGCACACCTTACTAGGCGGTTGAGACAAGATGGTGACGATGATGTTACCCTCGACGGGTTCATCTCGCAGAGGGGCGGCTTGAACCGGATTCACGGCTGGATAAGTTGACGTCAGCAGCAAAGCCAACAAGCACGCCGAGCAAATGATTCTTCGCCATACGGATTGCCAATTCAACATGATCATTTATCCTCACTTACAAGATTTTGGGCTCTTCCGACTTGAACGGGACCCGATTTTTTCAAGATCCATTTCAGGTTGCCGTTCGGGACCTGCTGGTGAAAAGCCGGGCGAACTTCAAGCCTGGGACGGGAGATCTTCACGTTCATGGGCAGAAGGGATTGTAGACATATCCCTGCGGCTTATAGCCATAGGTAATTTGCCTCCAACTAGCCGGCCCGTTGTTCATATAAAACTGTCCCTGTGTCTCCAAAAGCAGGCCTTCATAGTCCGCACCTTCGGCTACTTTGAATTTGACGGAAAAGGTATCGGGGTGCCGACTGACCAGACTGTACGGACCACTGCCTTGCTGCACATTGCTTACATAGAACCGCCAGGTGCCGTTTTGATAAAACCGGAAGGCAGCGGTGTGGCAGTTGTAATTTGCATCCCAGTATGTGCCTTCCCAATAACCTTCGGCATTAAATTGAGTCAGCAGGTTGTTAATCGTGATGTCGTCGATTGCAATCTGCAGCACTTGACCGGCTGTCAGATTAAACGATCCAGAATAGATGTACATCAGAAACCGCTGGTTGGTACTCTGCCAGAACCCGGTCTTCGCGACAAAGGTGTGCGCCCCGGCGGCAAGCGCTACTTCGTGATAGCTGCCTGACAAGATACCTAGCGGGCTAACGGGGAACTGCTCGACTCCATCCACGATCAGGGAAACCACGGGATATGAAGCATGATTATTAAAGCGGGCGACCGTGGTATCGTTCGAAGTCTTGAGGGACACTTCATTACTCGCCGCGGATTCCCCTACCGCATTGTAAGCCGTCACGCGGAATTTATAGGACGTATTACCCAGCAGATCCGTGATGGTCACATTCCGTACGTTCTCACCAACCGCTCCCAAGTGAGTCCACGTGGTCGTGCCCCCCGACTGCATATAAATATTGAAGCCGGCCTCATTCGTTGAGTTATCCTGCCAGGTCAAATAGGTCGTGGACGCTGTAGTATCGGAGGCGACGAGGTTGTTGGGCGCGGCGGGTGGCGTAGCGGGTGGCGCCAGCGTGCTGGCCGTTTGCGAGGCACAATAGGTTGATTGACCACCGGAACCCACGGCACGCACGCGATAGGTATATGGGGTGGAAGGCGTTAGCCCGTGATCCTGGTAAGTCGTGGTATTCGAAATGGTGGTGGCGATCAACACAAACGAGCTGCTGCCGCCTGGCGCCCGCTCGATCTGAAACCCGCTCTCATTGTTCGAGTTGTCTGTCCAGCTCAAATCAATGCGCGTGGAAGAAACAGACGTGAGCTGCAACCCCGTAGGTGCAGCAGGTGGTGTGGGAGGAGTGACAGACTTAATGGGTCCTATGATCAGCGGCAGATAAACGTAGTGATCCAGGGCTGGGCTTGCTGGATCTCGCTGCGCAAAGTCAGAATGACCCCCGGCACTAAGCATCTGGACCGGCGGAGGCGCCTCAACGCGTTCATAGCTCATTGCAATTGAAACAGCGAGGTGAACGTTTGCAGGTTGGGGCGAGGGCGTCGGTGAAAAATTCGGCTCTTGCGCCACGACGCCGCTCGCGCTCAGCGACAGCGCTAACACCATAACGATTGTAGTCAGCCAAAGTTTGCGATTCATACTTACCTCCATGGAATGTCATGTCCGGGTCAAAGGTTCGGAGCGGATTGCGTTTCGGTTGACGCCATAGCAGAATCGAGCCTTGCCTGTGTTCGCTGTCCGGCGCGCCGCTGGCGCAATGCACCCGGTACGACAGGGTGGGCAGATCACCCCTAGAGCGTAAACCAATTCGGAAATTGATCGGGAGCGAATTCCATTTTGATTTGCTCAAGGCAGACGAAACGTAGCCCCGGTGAGAGGTCCGCCGCTTCCAGCCGCTGGACAAAAGTCCAGCGGGAGCACCGATGTAAATGAAAGGAATTTGCTCTAGGTGCAGGCAGTGCTTAAGTCTGGAGAATCAATACTGAAGCCATCTTCACGGCGTGGTTCAGGCAGGGCATCTGATACAAGGCACGCTCAAGGTGGTTTATTTTAACGCATCTAGCGATAAACTCAATAGACACTCAGTTAGCCCTCACGCCCTCATAAAACGGCGGCGGTGGGTCCAGCCACCATGAAGAAACTGAGCTCGTCACCTTTGAGCGTGCCCTCGAGAGCCAGGGCGGCCACCAACAACACCCGTAGGATATCTCCAGCGATACCCAGACTTTGTATT
>JAUQXC010000555.1 GCA_030834825.1 Thermoflexales bacterium | reverse complement strand
ACTTTGGCGAGCATAAGACCTCAAATTGGAACGCTGATCAACGCTGATCAACGCGGATATGGCAGGAACGATGCTAGAGTGTAGCACAGGCGCGAGATTGCTTCAACTGCGTTTGGTATGAATGTCAGCCAGTGTTATACTTCTGACAATTGCATTGCTTCGGAGACTAGCCATGTCTGACGAAAGGCCGGGCTGCCTCGGCCGGTTCATGCGCCTGTTTGGCCTGAAACCCCGATCTCGGCAAAACAGCGGTACAGTTGAAGAATTACCATATCGCTTGCGAGATGATTTTTTGTCCGTCACGGAATCTTCTTTCTGGCGCGTTTTAATGGCAGCGGTTGGTAACCGTGCAACAGTTTGTCCTAAGGTTGGGCTGCGAGATATATTTTATGTGGCCCGCCCTAACGAAAACGCCGTTTACATGAATCAAATCAAGCAAAAGCATCTTGATTTCTTACTGTGCGACCCAAAGACGATTAAGCCGTTTCTAGCTATTGAGCTCGATGATGCGAGTCATGCTAGGCCTGAACGAATTGAGCGTGACGAATTTGTTGATCGAGTTTTCAAAACGGCGGGGTTGCCACTTCTGCATGTGCCTGCGCAAGCTAATTACAGTTTGCGAATGTTGTCTGAGCTGTTGAATCCATATCTGCCGCCTGTCATGGACAATGCTGCATCAGTCGCTATTGTACCGCCAGTGCCAGCAACAGCGACATCTCCTGAGATACCGAATGCACCTCCTTCCATACCGCTATGTCCGAAGTGCGGAGTTCCGATGGTTGTTCGCACCGCCAAAAGCGGGGAACATCAAGGAAAACAATTCTATGGATGTCCGAATTATCCGAAATGCCGAGAGATGAAGCCTTTGGCAAGTAAGTAAAAGGAGTTTCCCATGTCCACATGTCCCAGCTGCGGACGCGATGCCGGTACAAATGAGATTTGCCCCCATTGCGGGACCGATCTCAAACACCGCATGCGAATCCGCACGTTTGGTTTCATCTCGATCGTGGTGGCGGTGGTGGTGGGCGTCGCGGTGCTGCTATTCTTCGCGTCACGCGCCCCTGTGCCCACCGTGCAGATCAGCGACATCGCATCGACCTCCAACTACGCCTACGTGCAGATCAACGGCGTGGTGGCGCGCGGCCCCAACTACAATCCCGATGCGCAATCGATCACGTTCTGGGTGCGTGATGCCTCCGGCGAGATCATGGTCAGCGCCTTTCGCGATCAAACGCAGGGGCTGATCGCGGCCGATCGGGTCCCCGCGCCCGGCGATGCCATCGCGCTGCAAGGCACGCTGTGGGTCCGCGAGGGATCGCCTGCGTTGACGATCGATTCAGCCGATTCCGTGCAGCTCACGCGCGCCACGGCGGCGGCGGCCGACCGCCCGATCGGCTCGATCACGCCCGACGATGATCTGACGGGCGTGCGCGTGGTGGGTGTGGTGCGGAGGATCAACGAACCCTTCACCGGTCTGAAATTGATCACGCTGCGCGACGCCACCGGCGTGATCGATGTCGCCATCCCCACCGACTTTGAAGCCGCCTTCGGCGCGACGCCCTCCATCACGATCAACCAGTCGATTCACGTCATCGGCACAGTCACCAAGTTTGAAGATACCCCACAAATCACCGTGCGGCGCGGGGCCGACATCACGGCCTTGAAAGAAGCCGTGGCACTGGCTCAATTTACGCCGCTGTCCCAGATCACCGAAGCGCAGGCGGGTCAGTGGGCGCGCACACAGGGTGAGATCGTCAAGGTGACACCCGGCGAGAAGAACACCAAGCTCACGGTGAGCGACAAAGACAACCGTCTCATCGTGTTGATCTGGCCGGATACGTGGGCGGTGCTGCCCCAAGCCGATTTTCAACCCGGCGCTCAACTGGCCGTGCAGGGTGAGGTCAGCCTCTTTCGCAGCGAACTGGAAATCGTGCCCGAGCTGGCTTCCGATCTGGAGATCATGCTGCGCGCCGCACCCGTTGAGGCGCTCGCCAAGCCGATCGGATCGATCACGCCCGACGATGTGAAGTCCCTGATCGTCACACAGGGCACCATCGAGAAGGCGACTTCATTTAGTTCGGGGAGCCGCTACGAACTCAGCGATCCATCGGGCACGATTACGCTGTTGGTGTGGAACAGCGACATCGATCCGCAGCAGCAGCAGGAAGTCCTGATCGTCGGCACAACGCTCTCGGTCACCGGCGAGATCGATGAGTTCAACCAACAATTGGAAATCGTGCCGCGTTCGCTCGACGACATTGTGGTGATCGACACCGTCCCGGTGATCGCGCTCGAGCCGACGGCTACTGCCTCACATGGAGTCGTCGTGACGCCCACGGTCGTTGCCGAAGTAACCGCGACCGTCGAGGCCATAAAGACCCCGGCGGCGACGAAGTCCCCCGTACCGGGAGATACGCCCAAGCCTACGGAAGAACCGGTTGTGTCGGGCAATGTCGTGCCGATCAGTGCGCTAAGCAAAGAGATGGTGGGACAGACGGTGACGGTGCGTGGCAAGATTGTGGACACCGCCAGCTTCTCGGCGGGCTTCAAGTTTCTGCTCGACGACGGCACCGGCCGCATGCAGTTGACGCTCTTTGACGGGACTTACAAGTTTGTGCCGAATCGCGCCGGACTGAACCTGGGCGCTGACGTGCAAGTGACCGCCGAAGTCACCGAATTTCAAGGCGTGCAAGAGCTGCAGCCGGACTCGGGACGCGACGTGCAGATCGTTACGCCCGGTTCGTCGGCCGGCGTGCCCGTGACCAAGGTCAATCAGCTGGGCAAGCCCGGCGAATTGGTGGCGATCGAGGGCACCATTACGGATGTCAAAGGTTTTTCTTCCGGCGCCAATGTCTTTATCGATGACGGTACAGGCACAATCCGCGTGACGCTGTTCAGCAATGTGCTGGCTTACGTGCCGAATGATCGCCTGGTGGCAGGTGCGGCGGTGCGCGTCTATGGCAAGCTCGGCGCATTTGGCGGCGCGCTGCAGATCGTGCCGGCGTTGGGGTACGATGTGATTTTTAAGTGATGGGCAAGCACTGGCGGTTGATTGGCGTGATGCTATTGGGACTGGCGGGCTGCGGGCCGGAGGGTTACACACGGATCGATCCCGGCGGCCAGTACGTCTACGCCAACTCCGCCTGGTCGCCTGACTCGCAGCAGATCGCGTACACGCGCTGCGAACTCTACGATCAAGAGAAGGGGCGCAAAGTGCCAAGCTGCGAACTGTTCATCATGAACGCCGCCACGCATGACACCAGGCAGCTGACTCACAATGATGTCTACGATGGTCAACCGACATGGTCGTCCGACGGGCAGCATATCGCTTATCGGCGAGAAGAAGCTGGCGGTGATAGTCTGCGGATAATCAGCGTGGACGGCTCGACTGATGTTGAACTGCTGGCTTGCCCGCGCCAGTGTCATACCCCGGCCTGGTCGCCCATAGGCGATCTGATCGCCTTTCAGATGATCGAAGCAAACGCGGTTGATACGACGAATGAAGCGCCGTCCAACCTTTACCTCATTCGATCAGACGGCAGCGAACTGCGCCCGTTGACACAAGGCACCCAGCCAGTCTGGCGGCCGCGCTGGTCGCCGGATGGGCAGCAGATCGTATTTCGACGCGTGGCCGATCAACCGATTCGCGTGATCGACGTGGCGACAGGTAAGGAAACGGCTTATGCCACACCCGACGCGCGCGGCCCCGACGAACCAATCTTTACGCCCGACGGGTCGGGGATTGTCTTCGCGGCATATGCCTCAGCCCGAGGGCAGCGCTTGTATCGCCTGAATCGCGCCGACGGCTCGATCGAGTTGTTGTTGAGTGCCGTTGAGGATTATCCACCCGACATGAAAGAGCCTGATTGGTCGCCGGACGGTAAGCTGATCGTGTTCAGCGCGTTTTACGAGAAACTCTATACCGCCAATTGGGAGCAGACGCGCGCGCAGTAACACCCAGGGCAGAAGTCATTCGCCAACTATTCCACTATCACGGACATTTCATATGGACGCTCTCTCCTATCTCCTCATTGCCATCCTGGGCGCTTTCATCGCTTCATTTCTGGCTTTGATCCCGGCACTGCACATCTACAATGTGATCACGCTCGCTTTTCTGTTCGCGGGTGGTCTGCAAGCGTGGCTGCTGCCCGATCAATTTGCGATCTTGCTGCTGGGTATGGTCACCGGTTATGCGGTCCTAAGCGCGTGAGCGCAATAACTACTAGTTTGACTTTGATTGTAGATGCCGATTAAAATAGGTGCATATGGTGGTAGTGATCATCGAGGGTCAAATGCATGAGGTGTCAGGCCGGCTGGCTTCTATCATCCTGTGGTTGATCGAACAGAGTGACCGGATTGCGCGCGGCCACAAAACGATCGAGGTGGAATGCCACGGGAAGGTGGTCAAGCCACGCTTGATTGATCACTTCGATCCGCGAACGTAAGCACTTTTGCTGGATGAGGGCAGGTCAGCCTGAAGCATTCCGAGAGTGCTCGGGGGACCCTCACCGAATAACTGAATAACGCAAACTCTGCGCGGAGATTGAAAGCGCCGTGCCCCTGTGGGGGGTGACGGCGCTTTTTCTATTTCATCTGGAGGCCGAACATGAAAAGCAAAACATTGAAGATCGCTTTGATACTCACGCTGGTGAGCTGGTTGGTGATCGTGCCGCTGGCTAGTGCAGCGCCGGCAACGCAAGATGAACCTCCGCAGATCCCCTCCCTGATTGAATTTTTGAGGCTGCTCACAACGACTGTGGGCGTGGGTATGGTGGTGTCATTCGCCCTGGCCCAGCTGGAGCGGTTTCAGAATGTGAGCGCACAAGCCAAGTTCTGGATTGTGTTTGCCATCTGTATGGTTCTCCCGGTGGCAGCCCAGGCGCTCATCAACCTGATCCCGGCGACAACCATCACCACGCTGGAACCATACTGGCAGGCGGCGGCCGGCGGATTCACGGTATTCATTGGCTCTCAAGTGTTCTATACGCTGGTGCTCAAGAAAAAGGCGGCGAGTGGGTCGTAGGGCCTGACTCGCCGTTCGTGTGTGAACTGTCATGACCGTTGGCGAAGCCGTCACGCTGATTGGTGCCTTAGCGATCCTGATCGGTGCGCTCTCGACGTATCGCTCGGCGATGCGGAAGGCGGATATCGATGCGCTGCAGCGCCGAATGTTGGAGGCCGAGAAACGCCAGGCGCAAGCAGACGAGCGGGCGGCGACCTATGAGCATCGTGCGAACGAGTACCGGACCGACGTCATTCAACTCGGCGAGGAACTGGCCAAGGAACGCTGCGAAAACAAGTAGCGCCTCGAGGAGTTGAAGCAGGCCGGCGAGCAGCAGATCGACGAACTGAAGCGCCAGAGCCAGATCACCATCAACAAGCTCGTCGTGATCATCGAGTCGATGTGGAAGCAGTTGAAAGCGGCCGGCCTCGAGCCTGACTTCGATCTTGAGGATCTCAAGAAGATGTACGTCGTCGAGAAAGCGGAAGAGGTGGCGTGATGGCCTATTGGCTGTGCTACACGACTTGCCTGACTTGCACGGGCCAATGCTCCGCGTGTGAGCATCGTGACCAGCCCATCAGCGTCCATGTGGTGCAGAGCGACCTGCAGCCGGCGCACGCGGTGAACGGTCCCTGCGACACACCCGATGAACTGCTGAGCGTGATGGCCAAGCACTTCATCTTCGACCCAGACGGCACGGCGATCTCACTCCCAGCGGGGTCTACCAGGTTTTAAAGCGCCTGGCGCGGCTGGCCGGCGTGTCGGGGCGTTATAACCCCCATGCGATCCGGCACGCGCTGGCCAGGAAGATGCTCCATGATGGCCGATCGCTAAAAGACGTCCAGGCCGTACTGCATCATGAAGATGCCGCCACAACTGCTCGCGCGTTCTTGGTTTACTTGGATGAGGAGGTGGAAGCGTTGTATGATACCGTGGAGCTGTTACCGTCC
>JAUQXC010000554.1 GCA_030834825.1 Thermoflexales bacterium | reverse complement strand
CGTCGAACGCGAGACGCGTTATGCGTCCCCCCAGAATGAGGTCGAACGCACTATCGCGGCGCTGTGGGAGAAGGTCTTGCAGGTGGACCACGTGGGCGTCCATGACAACTTCTTCGATCTCGGCGGCCATTCCCTCCTGGTAATTCAGCTCATTTCTCGAATACGGGATGTTTTCCAGGTGGAGTTATCTTTACGCGGCCTGTTTGAGTCGCCCACTGTCGCTAGACTGGCGCAGAACATCGAGGTTGCCCAGCGGGCTACAGTGGGCTTGCTGCCCCCTCCCATTCAACCGGTTCCTCGCGATAGCTGGCACTGCCTGCCCTTGTCTTTCGGCCAGGAGCGGCTGTGGTTTATCGAGCAATTGGAATCTGGTAGTGCTCTTTACAACATCTCGGATGTTGTGCAAATCAGCGGGCCGTTGGATGTCGCCGCCATGGAATGTAGTCTCAATGAGATCGTGAGTCGCCACGAGATTCTGCGTACCACCTTTGTTGCAGTGGGCGGGCGGCCAGTGCAGGTCATTGCCTCAAGCTGGAGACTAACATTACCTGTGTGGGATCTCCGGGATCTCCCTGAGTACGAGCGCGAAGTCGAAACCCAGCGTCTGCTTGCCGCCGCATCACAATCTTCCTTTGACCTCTCTCAAGGTCCATTGCTCAGGGCCGCCCTGCTGTGGCTGGATAATGAAGTGCACGTGCTGCTCCTGACGATGCATCACATTGTTTCCGACGCTTGGTCCAAGCGGGTCTTCCACCGGGAACTCGCTACACTGTATGAGGCCTTTTCCACGGGCAAGTCTTCGCCCCTTTCCCAGCTACCCATCCAGTATGCGGATTTCGCCTTATGGCAACGGGAATATCTGCAAGGAAAGATGTTGGAAGAGCAAGTAGATTATTGGAAAAAGCGACTAGGCGCTAACCCACCCGTGTTGGAGCTGCCTACTGATCGACCGCGCCCCGCAATCCAGACCTATCGTGGAGCACAACAGACGTTTGTGCTTTCCAAGGCACTGACTCAATTACTCAGTGACTTGTGTCATCAGGAAGAAGTAACACCATTTATGCTGTTGTTGGCGGCGTTCAAGACGTTGCTCTACCGGTACACCGGGCAGGAGAACATTGTCGTCGGAGTGCCCGTCGCCAGGCGCAATCAGAGTGAGATTGAGGAATTGATTGGTTTCTTTGTCAATACCCTCATCTTGTATACCGATCTTTCGGGTACCTCGACCTTTCGAGAATTGTTGAGACGGGTACGGAAGGTCACTTTAGAAGCTTATACCTATCAGGACTTACCCTTTGAAAAATTGGTGAAGGAACTACAGCCGGATCGCGATCTGAGCCGCAACCCGCTATTCCAGATCATGTTTGCTTACGAGAATCTTACACCGGATGACTTGAAGTGGAAAGATCTCACCGTGAAGCTGCAGGAGATCCATACGCCGATAGCGAAGTTTGACTTGACGCTATTCATGGGCAAGGTAAATGATGAGTTCACTGGAACGCTGGAATACAGTACTGAGCTGTTTGAGGCCGACACGATCGTCAGGCTAGCAGATCATTTTCAGGTGTTATTGGAAAGCATTGTTGCCAACCCTGACCAGCGCATCTGCGATCTGGCTTGCTTGCCAAAAGCTGAACGGCAGCGGCTGCTCGTTGAGTGGAACATTACCGCTCGTGAGTATCCAGGCGACCAGTGCATCCATCAATTATTTGAGGACCAGGTAAAGCGAGCGCCGGACAAGGTCGCGGTCGTGTTCGAGAATCAGCATTTGACCTATACCGAAGTGAACCGCCGCGCGAATCAGCTCGCCCATCATTTGAGAGAATTGGGCGTAGGACCAGAAGTGCTGACGGGGCTTTTCGTTGAACGCTCTTTGGAAATGGTAGTGGGGTTGTTGGGGGTTCTCAAAGCCGGTGGGGTATATCTGCCCTTGGAGCCAGAATCTCCGCCGGCGCGGCTGGCCGTCATGTTGAAGGATGCTCCTCTGACCGTATTGCTGAGCACCGAACATCTTCTCGACCGACTGCCCGCACACCAAGCGAAAGTGGTCTGCCTTGATCGTGTCTGGACTAGCATTTCCCTGTATAGTGAAACAGACCTGGTAACCGAAACACTACCAGAAAACCTAGCGTATGTCATGTATACCTCAGGATCCACTGGGGAGCCTAAAGGAAGCGGAATCCCTCACCGGGGAGTGGTACGGTTGGTAAAAGGGAATACTTATGCCGATTTGACGGAGACGGACATCTTTCTGCAATTAGCCCCGATCACTTTTGATGCCTCAACTTTTGAGATCTGGGGAGCGCTGTTGAATGGCGGCCAGCTGGTCATCTTGCCACCACTCCTTCCCTCTTTAGAAGAGTTGGGGAATGCGCTAAAGCAACATCGCGTTACTGTGCTGTGGCTTACCGCCGGGCTGTTTCACGTGGTGGTCAAGGAACGACTTGAAAGTTTCAAGTATGTGCGGCAGCTGCTCGCAGGCGGAGACGTGCTGTCACCTTCTTCCGCCAAAAAGGTTCTCGAGCAACAAGGAGCGCGGTGCCGACTGATCAATGGCTATGGTCCCACAGAAGACACGACATTCACGTGCTGCTACTCAATGACCGATGTTAGCCAGATCAGCGACAAGGTTTCGATTGGACGACCAATAGCGAACACTACCGTTTATGTGCTGGACCGTTATATGCAACCTGTTCCGATTGGCGTACCCGGTGAATTATACGCTGGCGGTGATGGTTTGGCACGCGGTTACTTTAATCGTCCTGATTTGACAGCGACCCAATTTGTCCCCAACCCGTTTAGCGCTGAACCGGGAGCGCGCCTGTATAAGAGCGGGGATCTTGTTCGCTATTTACCCGAGGGCAACCTGGAATTTCTTGGCCGTTATGATCATCAAGTAAAAATCCGAGGCTTCCGCATCGAGCTCGGGGAAATTGAAGTGATCTTAGAACAGTGTCCCGGGGTAAAGGAAGCACTAGTGGTTACTTCGCCCGCGTCACCGCAGAGAATTGGCGGGCATGCAGAAGATAAGCGTTTGGCGGCTTACGTCGTCTATCAGAAAGAACAGA
>JAUQXC010000553.1 GCA_030834825.1 Thermoflexales bacterium | reverse complement strand
CTTGCAGGATTATGATAGACGATGAGTTGCGTCGTAAGAAGAAACGCCGCCAGATACTGCGAGTGGGACTACAATGACCAATCACAGCACGACATCGCTCAGTGATGAATTAGCCTATTTCTCGGGATGTCTCTAGTCTTTGATGTTTACACAGAACGTCAAAGACCACAAACACAGCTCGGCAAGCACGCCCCTCTCTCAGATCGCTTCTGACTCGTCTACCTCTTCATCGTAGGTTCCTGCTCCCCTCGATGAAAGATTCCCAAGCCAGTTTGCATTACCTATGTGGGTATGGTGTTGACCATCTGGTTTGATGGTGATCCTCGCCCATGCTGGTGGTTTTACTCATTCACACGAGGCTTGAATTGCTATAGACTGAATTGGACCGGCGCGTGACGCTGGCGGTTTCGCGAGAAGTTAGGCGATATTTCAATCTAAACATCTGGCCGATGAGAAGGGAGTTCGTACATTGTTTTCGTGGAGATGAAGGGGACAACGAGTGGGCCCCAATTCTTTAAGAAAATCTCGGATTGCAAGGAGTGACATGGACAATACAACGACGTTTTGTCTTCTCATATTGGGGGTAGCATTTGTGATTTGGATCATTGTCAGAATGCAACAGGCACAGCAACGTGAGCAGGCTCGGCAAGCCTATTTAGCCGCCCTGGAAGAACTGAAAGCTGCCCCCACGAATCCCGATCTCAAGCAAAAGACACTGAGTTTGGGTCGGATCTACTCTAATCTGACTCGCAATAAAAATGGGGTTACGCTCTTTGATGAAGTGGCTCTGATGAATGATATTAACGCAGCCACGGCCGGCGCGACAACGGTCGCCAGAGCGCCTCAATCTGTGGCTGTTGCGGCGACGCCGACCTCGGTGGAAGACCGGCTGGCTAAACTGTCTGAACTCAAAGCGAAAGGTCTTGTCGACGATGCAGAATATGCGGCGAAGCGCCAGAAGATCCTCGACGAGATGTAAGGCTGTTTGCCAAGCAACTGCTACGCGGACATGGGCGGAATATGCGTAGGCTGAGAAGGATGTCCTGCGAAGCATTACCTCACAGTAAGTAAACGGGGAAAATAGTTGGGCAGCGTGTGTGCGTACGCAGACACAGTTGTTTCTTTTGTTAATCTCATTTCAGAAGGAGGTTCCTATGACACGACGTCACCAGGGACATATGAATGGCGAGCAGTACCTCGCTAATACTAGTCCAAGCAAGCGCGAAGTCCATGATCTCGATAACGAGAAGACCGCCTGCCAAATTGATGAAATCATCAGGGCGGGCCATGACAAACCGTATACCTCACGCCAAGCCGCCAATCGAGATGGCTACGATAATTGCGCCCATTGCATTGGAGGTTCAACCAGGTGATGGCAAGAACAAGATAATATTCACCTGCTCAGCCTGTTGAGACCTGCTATTTACGTGCGCGATCTGTAAAGATTGAGGCGCAACACAGATTGCTTGAGTAACTACACCTGTTGTCGTAGACGATAAAAAACACGCTGCCCAACAGCTCAATGAATTGCGTCAAACCCAAACATGGTAGGACTGAGTTTTCGCAGTAAAGGCCTTTATCAGCGAATATAGGCTGATGTGCCATCAACTCCAGTCTGGCGGATTTCCGAAATGTCCAATCGCGTGGGCGAATTCTGGCAAGACAAAAGTTGAGCGATGATCAGCTCCAACAAGCTGTGGCGCCTCAACCCTGCATTCCCGCCGAAGAACCATCAATGCTTCCGTATTTATCACATCGATCGGCATTTGCCTCAAGGTGACAACATGACACCTAACCGCATCGGGGCTTCCTGGATCAAACGTGGATTGTTCCTCGCCGCGCGTCTCCGCTTGCGAGCACGTCTCGACATGCTACTCGCTGGCCTGGCACAGTCAATCGATCGTAATTGCTACTGGTTCAGGTCCTACGTCACATTGACTTGTGCCGCCAACTTCATCTACATCTTCATTGCGCAAACGTTGCCCGACTTCAACTTGGCGGCAGGCATTGCGTTTAACTTGGTTGGCATGGCGTTGATCACAGTGATCCTCGCCTGGGGGCGCCAGATCTATCACTTGAATCGACAACAGCGCTTTGCACAGCTGGTCATAACTTTCGCGGTGGTCGCTAGTCTCAGCTGCATCGCGGTGCTGGCATTGTTTTTTGGCCAGATCACGATCATTCCCCTGCTCGCCGGCATGGTGGCTTGTGGCATAGCTTCAATTCCGATGTTTTTCATTTTGATACTACCGGACACAGCGTTCAATCCTGATTTTGCTCATCTGGGAATGTTCCGTCGTTACCAGCTAATCCTAGAACTTGGCTCCGGCTTATTCCTCTTTGTGGTTGTTGCTCAGCAACTGCGTCGCGACGTGGATCCTGTGCGGTCCGATCGCGCTGTTTGTGCAAATCATCTTCGGCGCGCTGGGCGCGTGGCTGTATGGCCGCTTTGGCCGATCAGACACTTGATATTGACATAGATCCTCGACTTCAATCAGTCGCCGCCTAACGCCTACTGACGCAATGCACGGCTGATGAAGGGCTGCTGAGTCAGTCCCGGTTACGACATCGAATCCAGCGAGAGTATCTTACCTGGAAGTAAGGTAATGCGCTTGATCCGAGCTGAGGCCAGCGTTTCTCTAGGAACACGAGTTATTAGAGAGTCACCCTCGACGCGTTTTTCGGTTAGGTGGTTCAGAACCGGGTGCATACTGTTGAGAGTATTTGAAATTGCGTGAATCAACAAGTGCGCTGGTGACAGGAACCCCGGCGCGGAGCAGAAGATACTCGGCCCACTTAACCTGACGCCGCTTGACGCAGAAGTAAAAGTCATCGCCGGCAATCCCGCGATCCCATACTTTTACGCCGTGACGTTGAAGCAGACGCTCGACGTCAATCCCGCGCCAGTGCGAATGACGTGACACGTGAATCCTAGGTGCATTGCTGGAGGTCAAACAGGCTGCGAATTCGGCCAAGACGCCACTAACCCCATTTCGTTGATAGGCACCATGCCAGTCTGCATTGAGGAAGGTTGATACAACGCCTTCGATGCGATTAATCAAGTCTGCGTATTCGGGAATATCAAGCAAATCCATGGGACGACCTCGCCTCGCTTGAACATTTGTTCTATTATACCAGAGATTCGTTTCGTAGGTCAAACATAGACCCACACATCTTCCAGCGCAAGCGATTGCCGAAAACGAGTTGAGTTCACCATGATACGCTTGATCATTCTGGTCGGATTGCTCTTCATTTGCCACAGACTCGTCTCACGGTTAGCAGATATACTGAAATTTCAAATCGAGTGGACATCGTTTTGGGCAGGTCTTGGTGTTGCTATGGTTGTGGGCTTTGTGTATTTCTTGATCACCGACTGGTGGTCTACGGTGACTCGGCCGACACGGCCCCAATCAGTAACACAGACCACTACCGAGACACCCCGTCAGATCACAATGGCTTCATTCTGGGCGATCATAAGAGGTATTGTGATCTTTATTGTCGTGGCAATCATTGTCTTTAGAGTCCTGGTATCCCAATAGAGGAACTTTTGTGATTGACTAGCCTCTTAGGTTGGCATAGACTACCAGCGACTGGCAAACATGCAAGCAAATTCTCAACGGCTAAAGATAAGCCGAGATTGCTTCATCTTGCCAACCCACACATCATCTAGGTATGAAATTTGTCTGTCTTTTCCAACAGTTCTTGTTTCGTGGCTCGACACTGATGTATACTGGTAAATAATTGCTGTGGCGCTTGGCCAAGAGTCGTGAGCTGCCCCCAAGGTTCGAGCCAAGGGTTAAGTGGTAATCGCGGTCTCAACGGTGCACAATGGTTGTGCCAGTGATGGTGTCAGGATGGCTTCGGGTGCCGGTGGGCGATAGCCCAATGCACTGTGCGGTCGAATCGTATTATACGCCCGGCACCATTGCTCGATGATCACCTGCGCCTCTTGCAGACTGTAGAAGATCTCCCGATTGAGCACCTCGTCGCGAAACTTGCCATTGAAGCTTTCAATGTAGCCATTGTACTGCGGACGGCGTGGCGGAATGAAGATCGGGCCGATCTGTTGCGTCTGCAACCACTGCTGGACGGCGGTAGCCGTGAACTCACTGCCATTATCCGATCGCAGGAATTGCGGCCGACCGTGATGCTGCATGGTGCGCTGCAACACCCGGATCACGTCGGAGGCCCGAATCGAGGGCGCGACATGAATCGCCAGACATTCCCGCGTGAACTCATCCAAGATGCTCAAGGTTTTGAAGAACCGGCCATCGGCCAGCCGATCGTACAAAATGTCATAGGTCCAGACGTGATTACGATGCGCGGCTTGGAGCGACCGAGTGTCGCGTCGAAGGGCGCGCGGCCGGCGCATCCGCGCGGGTTGTACGGCAAATCCCCGTTGTTTCCAGAGGCGCCAGGCCCGCTTAAACGAGAGCTGCGCCAGCACCGCTACACGGCGGTAACCAAAGCGAGGATGCTGTGTCCCGCAAGGGCTTGGTCATCACGCACCACCTGCCGCAAGCGATAGCGGGCGGCACTGCGCGAGAGTCCGCTCCACCGACAGGCACTGCGTTGCGACAAACCTTTGCTCAGCAAATGGATCAACAGCTCATGTCGTTGAACCGGGGTCACCATTTTTTTGCCAGCACTTCCTTCAGCCCTTTATTGGCCAACATCGCTTCCGCCAACATCTTTTTCAACTTGGCGTTTTCGGCCTCTAACGCTTGCCCATGTCCCTGGCCACAGGCCAGGGTGGGCTGGTGCGTCAACCGCTTCGCTTCATCGACCTGCAGATTGCCATATTTTTGTCGCCAGCGGTACAACGTCGCTTCGGCAATGCCTTTCCGCCGACAGAAGTCGGTCACAGATTCAGTGCTCGCCTCGGCTTCGCGCAAAATCGTCACGATGTCTTCAGCTGTATGTTGTTTCATCGAGTGCGCTCCTCTGTTTCGATCTGGGACGCGTCACTCTCATTATACGTGGTACTAATTTTGGTAGCAGGTCAGGGCGACCAGAATATTATCGAATATACTGAGAGAGGAGTGCCACTGGTGTTATTAACGATATGAATCGTTGAACTAATGGATATGAACACTTTTCTAAGCCGAGCACGCATAGGATTAATCTCCTAGTCCCGTTTACCCCGCTTCGCCCTTCAACTCTCGCAGCCCGCGATCAATACATTCGCGTCGAGGATGATCATGAGGCTGCCCGTGATCACACCGGCATTGATAAAACGGACCACGAACCGACCGCCGGCGAAGATAAAGAAACCTACATCGCACACATCCTCACAGCGAACAGTCATTGCACAGCCTCAACGTCTCCAACGTCTACTTCTTCCCTCTCCCTGCCGATATCCACGCAGTGGCAAGCCCGGACATCTACACATCGCTCCAGGCCCGCCAGCTATCAATGATCCGTTCTTCACCCCGTTCGCTTGAACTCGATGACCTGCAAGCAGCCGGCATACTGAAGAATCCTGTCGCATTGATCACCAACCAAATCGGCTTCTCGTTCCAGGGTATCTCGCAGCAAGGGCAGTTGGAGTGCCTCGCCCTCCCAGTTTTCAGTCAAGATATCCGTATTCTCCATTTCTTGGCGGAGCACATCGGCCATCCACCGCACAACCAAATATCTTTCCAGAATGTTCGCGATGCTACCAGTCGGCATATTCTTCCCGCTAGTTAGCGCACAATGATCGGCAAAAACACGCCAACACGCACGGACGCAGTAACAGAATTCGATACGCCGGAAACATTGTAATCCTGGTCGTAGGTGCGAACCGCAAAGTAATAGTTTCCTGGCGGCAGTGATTCAACGCGCAAGTGCTCCACTGTCCCAGAGGCTGAGGGCGACAATGCAAGTGGAATCTGATGAGCGTAACCCCACGTCACTTCGGTGATTGGGAACTCTGCATAGCGCACATCGTATCGTGTGGCGGTTCCTTGCTGCGCGTCGTTGCCTGGCGCTGTCCACTGCAAGTCGACGAAGAAACCATCGCGCGCAACAGACAAATCATTGATCGTGGAAGGGGCAATGAAGTCAACCGTCTGGCTCAGTTCTATACTCGGCTCTAGTTCTTGGTCGAACGTGCCATCATTATCGTGATCAATCTGGAGTGTGATCGCATCGGTATCGAAGCGAATCTGGCCAGCCGTTGTCGAGGTGAAAGGAGCACTAGCAAATATCAGCGTCCGAACGACACCCTCCGCAAAGTCCGGAATCGCAAGGCCAATAGAGACCATATCGGCTGAGTCGACATCGGGTACAGCCTGTGTTCCTGCGCAGCGATCAGTACCCGGTGTGAAATCTAGCGAGCCAACTGCCGTTAGGCCTATTGTCTTGTACAGAATGATGCTCTGTCGGTTGTTGTTCTCACAGTTAAGCATGTATTCGGCCCGCCGGCCGGAGGGATCGATGGTATTTATATCTGGGTCAAGTATGACCTGTCCTGAAGTATTACGAAGCCTGGGTGTGAGAAATCGGCTCGGAAGACCCGATACACACATGATCCAGTTGCCTGTGCGTTCAGGTGTTATCTGACCACCTAGCGGATTACACCAGAGTCCATAATTGAAGTTTTCATCCCACTGAGAATTAATCCACCAAGTGAACGGATCTGCCCAATTATCACGTTGAGCCGGCCCTGTCGGGCTGCCACCAAGCCCCAAAATGCCATCGTCAATTCCCCATATGCCTTGAAACTGGAGCCACGCGGGATCCTCCTTCGAGCGAAGAAGTGATATATTCGACGGTGGCAGCGGTTTTCGCCCAGTTGTTTCGGCTCCGCCAATGATGTGGGAGTAATAAGCGTCCTTAAAGAAACTAGCATGCGAACCCCAACCGACGTAAACGACTGGATGTTCACCTTCCCTCTCTACATATTGCCATTGCCGTCGAGTATGATCAAAGTGCTGGGAATAGACTGCTTGAATCGGAGTGTCATCCTGCAACACAACCTGAATACCCTCCCAATCACCTTCATGGTTGTTGCCCAGAGATGGTTGGCACGAAATTCCCGGCTTGTAGCAACCTTTGGAAGCGGCCCAGTCATTATAGAAATAGTGGAACCAATACTGAATCGCTGTTAAACTGCCGGTACGACTGATGTAGGTGTAAACGGTCGGGTCCCGGCCAACGCTGGCGTCCCATATCGTTTGGGTACCAGTAGGACTATCACCAGCAAAATCGAGCCGGCTTCCATCAGTCATATGTGAGATGAGATCCGAGACTGTAGGCATGTTGATGAACTGTCCATTGCTCAGTTTCAGTCGCGAGTTGCGGAGTGTGTAGTCTATCGTTACCGGAAAGTAATTCTCACCGTCAGCAGCGTAGAGAATGGGCGCATACTGTTCTGCCAGCGCTTGATCAGGATCTACCGGAAGGGTCTGAGTTTGCATGCCAGCATTCGGAGCGACGTCGACATTGCCAGAGTAAAGCATACCGCCACGGTTCATTTCGAACCACGTAAGCAGCCCCCAACGGAACGTGGAATAGATGCCAGCATCCGAGCGATTGAAATCAAGGATCACGCGATTGCTGGCGAAGTTAGGCACGGTGGTGGCTACTGTCTCCCACTGAGAAGGACCGGTCTTCTTGCGAAGCATACCCAGCCAGGTATTCGTCGTTTGATCGTATAGGGCTTCAGCAACCGCATCAATACCCTCCAGTCGGTAGGTAAACACATAGCTGCCTTCTTGATAACCAAACGTGAAGGTATCACCGGTGCTCAATGAGTTGTCGCTGTCGAGATACCAGTAATAGCGCGGCCAGGTTGCATTCGTGCCATAGGTAGGGTGCACCTCACCCGCCACGTCGGCAAAGAACTCGACGCGATCATTGGCGATGGAACTCACGCCTACTTGCGTAATGTCCAGGTCATTTCCCCAGCCAGGGAACAGACTGCCACGGTCGCGTATCGACCAACGCCAGCCTGTTGGTGTAAAGTCTGAAGCGCCAATAAATTGCACTAATTGAGAAGCGCCAGAGGTAACATTGATGTTGTAGCCGAGTTGGCGAGAGGCCGGCAGACCTGGCAACGCTGCCGCCGATGTCATTTGCCACTGCGTCTCGTTGCCGCTGCGCGCCACACCGACCGTTTGCAAGTCGGCAAAGGCCGGAATGAGGAAGTCTGGCAAAGGATCCGCGACTGAGCCTGGCGATCCGTCAAACCAGGCATCGCCAGAGTAAGGTATACGGTCAAACAAGCTGAGAGAAGGGCTGTACATGTCGAATGTAACCGTATTCCAATAGAAAGATGAGGGGAACCCTAGCGGGCCATCTGGCAAGCGCGCTGACAAGGCGGCACCATTGACTCCGAGTCCATAGTCATCATCATCCGGGGTTAGCCACTTAAAAAGCAGGTCGCTCAAAGGATCGCTGAAAGTTGCAGCAGGCACACTGGGCGAGATAGCAGCAGGCTGTGAGCTCATTGATGTCAGGGTCAGTTGCCGCTCAGTGGGCGTGGTCTGCAAGCGATCAATTTGTGGGCTCATCCACACTGATTCATGGGCAACCGAGGTTGCGTCGACATCAGTTCTAGCCCCAGCTGAAGGTGTTGTCACGATCAAGACGATAGCGCAACAAACAAAAGCGATGGCGAACCAGGCACGCTTAACCATTGGTTTCCCTCCTGCAGGAATGTAACTGAGCCCTCCAACGACGGTAAAGCGCGAACCCCGCAACAGTGACGTAAGTCGACCTAGTGTTCGACGATAGAATTCTTCTTCCACTGCACGCAGCCATTCGGCTGCCCGAAAATATCGACGCTGTCCAAATTGTCGACAAACTCCATCAACGCCGGAGAGTCGTACAGTTTCTTGGCCAGAATTCCGTGCACGATAATAAACGGCGCTGGTGCCACTCATTACGAAAAAGCGCGAGGACCGCGTTTCACCACCCCCCGTGCTTGTTTGATTCAGTCCATTTCAATTCCGCTGCCGCGTAAGCAAGGAAGACCACTTAAGACTCTTGTTCGAAGCCGATCTATGCTGCCCCGCAATCCCCTACGATCCACCACGGAGCCCAGCATCATGCTCATTGTGGTGCAGATCTAGGTCTGAAGTCAATATCGGGACAGGAAGAATTGTGTTTCTTTTTTGACCGGCCCGAGGCTGGGCCGGCCGATCGCACCTCCGAGATGGGCGCGCATTGCGATAAAAACGGCAGGCGAGTCGCAAGTCTACAAAGGGAATGCAAACCGACCCGGGAATTTTGCACTGGGAGGACCATCAGACTGTGATAGCGACGTGAGTAAGGAAGTCATATCGGCTGCGGAACTGCTGCGCGGAGGATGGAGTATCCACGTAGCCCAGCGTAGCAATGACATTACGGGTAGTACGGTTCTCAGCGCATCAACGCCAAGCCGATGGCTTGATCTGCTGCCTGTGCGGTATTCGACACGGCGAAAGACCAGGTGTACGTCTGGCTGTTGGTCGTGATGGAGATGGTGTATGTTGCGCCCGACGTCAACGGCGCGCGCGGAATCAGCACAATGGCGTCTCGCGAGTTAAGGATGCTGCGTCCTGTATTCTGCGTGCCACTATCGGGATTGACGTAGTTCGTTTCATCGAAGAGGCAATGCTCCAGCGGCGTCGTGCCCTGCATAAAGGAATGAGCCGAGACGCTGGGCGTGAGATCGCCCGGTCCAATCTGCAAAATGAGGGGCAGGCCGCTCGGTGCGGTGTAGCCCGGACAAGCCGTCAAGGGATCGGGCCACTCGTTCCCCGGATGAGATCGTAATCCAATCGTCGTGCCGTCGCCCGGATATTCGATCGGAAAAGACACCGTCGGCGGAATGGCTCCCAGACCGCGGCGCACGTCCAAAGCAGCGCCCATCTGCCAGCCACCATCGGCCTCGCGGTAACTCCCGTAGCCCACCTGTTGCAAGCCGGGATCGATCACGGCAATGGCATGAAAAGGCCCGCTCATCCAGAAATCAATAGCATAGGTATCGGGTGAGGTGGCACTGCTGCTGACGAAGGTGTTCCCGTTTTGCGCGGCAGCCAGGCCCTCCGGCGTATACCACGGATTGCCCGGATCCTCAGAGTGACTGATGACGTTGTTCTTGACCATGTAGCGCGCATGTTTCCAGTCGCCATCGCTCCAGGTTGGATTTTCAGTGACGCTGGGTAAGTTCGCCAAGGCCCGATAAGTATTCACGTAGGCCAGCCAGGCACTCGAGGATGTCGGGGTGGGTGTCGGTGTGGGAGTCGGTGTTGCAGTCGATGTTGGGGTGGGTTGCAGCATGACGAGCGGCAAGTACACATACTCAGGCGGCGGCATCTCCGTACCTCCGCTGTCCACCCAATCCCACCAAAACACCTGCGACAGATCGTCATACGCCTGGCGTGATTGGACCTGAACGGCCATCTCGCGATTCTGCTTGTTTGAGTTCTCGCTGCCGTTGATGCTGCCGGTGTGTACCCAGCCTTGCCCGCCCGCGAGCACCAGCACCATCTTGTTGTGAATCCCGGTGCCGGTGGGATTGCCAAGCAAACATTGAATGTCGATCTGTTCGCTGGCCGCGATGCCGTTGACGTAGTCGCACGTTGCGGTGTTGCCGCGCGGATCGATCGGATTGTTGTAGGCCCCATCCAGCAGCAGTCGCACCGCGGCCCCGCGGCGTGCCGCCGCGAGGTACGCTTCCAATCGCGGATTCGGATCGGTGATCGGGCTGCTGCTTGTCGGCCCCCAATACTTGTACTCATACAATTGCTCGACGAGCACCCGGCTGCCGCCAGCGGCATGCGCCACCATGCCCAGCAGCGCATCCGTGTCGCGCAAGGAGTTCTCCGGCGACTGCACGATCTCAAAGTTGAAGGTGTCCGTCAGCACGAACGGCTGCGGAAATTGGCTCGGGTAGGCGTGCCCACCCGAGGTGAAACTAACGGTGAACGAGATCGGCGGCGCACCATACTTCGGATCAGCGGCAGACCACCGCCGTAGATCGCGATGATGCACCGGATCGAGGTCGTGCGCAAAGACATCTTTCAAGTGCGCGATGGGGCCGGGCGCATCCGTCCACAACCAGATGCCTCGATTGCCCGATGTGCCGTCGCTCTTGTCATCGGACGGCATCGAGGTGTATTGCAGATTCTCTGAGCCAGTCAGCAGCCAGCGATCGTCGAGGATCAGGAACTTGGCGTGTTGATAGGCATACCGATCATGAATGGGCGGCGAGACGCTGGTGTCGTTGATGATGAACCAGCATTGCCCGCCGGCGTTCTCGATCTGCTGGCACACCCACTTATCTTGATCGCCCACGCCGCCCACGGGCGCGCCTTCCAGCAAGACGGTGACGCTCACGCCGGCGGCTGCCCGTGCGGCCATCGCCAGGCCGAGTTCGGCATTGTCGAAGGTGTAGCCTTCATAGCGCAGGCTCGTGTCGGTCTGGCTGATCGCCTGTCGCACGTTCTCAAAAATATTGTCCGGCGCGATCAGGTAGGTGATGACGGCGGTTTGCGTGAACTTGGCCGTCTGGAAGTATCGCTCCAGATCCCAACCCGGATACAGCACCTTCTTGCCGTTGAGGTGGTCGTCGGTGGCCTGCGCCCAGTCGCGATCGGTGTCGGTGTCGGGTACCGGCTGCCCGCTACGTTGATCGAGTTTCCGATAGAGGATCTGTCCCTCCAGGCCGAACGAGCCTTGATTGTATGGCCCAATCGTTTGACCGCTCCAGCCGGTGCCCGTGATCATTCCGCTGACCCACACGACGGAATCGACGATGGCCGCCGTGTCGTTCTTCAGCATCAACTCGTCGCCGCTGTTGGCGAGGATGAAGTTGCCGTACAGTGTCAAGTCAGGCACAGCCGGATCGGTGTTGCCGCCATATTCGTAATCGGGCGGAGTGCCGAACTCCAGCGTGAAACTCACGGCCTGGTTGGCGATCCAGAGGCTGTCTCCGGCGTCAAGGCTGCCCGTCAGCGGGATCACACCCTCACCATCGGTGGCCGTCCAGTTGCTCAGATCGATCGGAGTGGCCGAGACATTGGTCAGCCGAAAAGATTCGTCGGGCTCATTGGGGAGGTACGTGTCGTAGTACACGGCCGAGATCAGGATCGTCGAGGAAGTGACGGACGCCGCCTGCAGACCCAAGATCGTGATGCCCACCAGGATCAGGGCTACGAGGCAGGCCAGAAACGCGAGGCGTAGGTGTCGATTGCGCATGGTGACCTCCCTTCATAAGCGTACGCTGTGTCATATGTTCATTACCGTCCCAATTCAGTATACACCCAGGAAGAGGAACGACTGGTCGTGACGATGCACGCAGGAAGCAGACAATATCTGAGATGATTCGACCGCTCTCGCAAAGCAAGCCCCCGGCTACGTTCCGTGCGTTGACGCGGGGAGTGGCGATGAGGGGGCGAACGCTGTGCCTCATCTGGCGTCAGGTGCTGCATCTCATCGGGCCAGTTAGGGCCGCGAATCAATTCAAATGGGGTCCCCTGGAAGGGTGGATGCTCGTATTTATGCGTGCGATTTGTGTGCGCGCGGATGCGATAGAGAGGAAAGTCAGGAACGAGGGACCCTGGCCCAAATCGAGATACATCGAGGCGAAACCCGTTGTCGGAGACCAGCAACAACGATCAGCAACAACAGAAAGGCGCGACGCAGAGTACCTCGACCCAGCGTTTTTGTTGTTGCTGATATGGCTGGTACGCGCACCCAGAGGGGTCTTAGTGACCGTCACGGCTCGTCAACGTCGCTGCTCCCCACTGCCACAGCGCGGACCACAACTCTGATCGGTCCCGAAGCCCACCGTCACCCACGCATACTGCTGAGCCATGCGATCCAACGACACCGTTCCAGGTCGTGCTACGATCAGTCTCCAGTTTTCGAGGCGCGATTGGCAGTCAAGAAGTGCTTCAGACTGCCCGTCTGTTTCACCTGCCACTCAAGCCAGTGCCGCCAGCGTGATGCCCGCGGACGCGCGAGATACAGATACCAGCGATCGGTGCGCGGCAGCGGACGGCGTGGGGCTTGATGGCGCGCCAGCACATAGCCATACGCGCCGCTCAGATCGTCGGCGATGAAGGGTGTGCTATTCAAGGCATCGATCGGATAGGCGGTGAGATCGGTGGCCTGACCCAGCAGCAACTGCGCTAATCCCTGCCGCCGCGCGATGGCCTGCACCTGATCGGGCGGCGTGGGCGAGAAAATGTAGCGCGTCTGATCGGCATTGACGACGGCCATCAGCGGTGGCGAGGCCAGCCAGCCGTGTGGCAGCAGGTGCACGCGCACGTTCTCGCCCGTGGCGTCGAGGATGGCCTGTTCCAACAGGGTCAGCACATCACTGTCGGCGCGGAAGGCGACCTTCTCGCGACGCTCGAGCCGCTCGGCTTCATGTTGCAGGCGCAGCGTGGCGAGAGACATCGTGTGTAACTCGCTCGTGATCGTGCGGCTCAGGCGAGCCAGGCCGATCCAGAGGATGAGGCCCAGGATGACGGGGCCGAGGATGGAGCCGCCGATGTTTATGGCTTGGGTAATGATCGGTAGAATTGAATCGGTGACGTTGACGGGCGGATTACTATTTCCGAGCGAGAGCACGAACGATGAGACGCTGGGCGTGGAGGTCGCGCTGGAGGTGGCTGTCGGTGTGAGAGAGGCTCGTGCCGTGGACACAGGCGTTGAACTCGCAGCAGCAGTTACTCTCGTCGGCGCCGGTGTGGGCGAGGCCGTCGCGCTGGGGGGCAGCGTCGGAGTCGAGGTGGCCGTTAGGGTGGAGTAAGGCATGACGGTAGGTTCCTCGGTGGGCAACTTCGCGATGGACCCACGGATCAAGACTTGCCCACTTCCAACCGTGGTCGGTGGGCCGCTGGATACAGTCGGCCACAGTGCGCCGATGAAGATGACGAGCAACGCGCTCGATAGCGCCCTTGAAGGTCTCGACATCCTGGCTCCTCCTCTTCCGAAGCAGATTCACCAAGTTACGTATTTCCGTGCGCCACATGGTGCACGCTCCCTAAAGGACCGTGCGGCGTGGTGCACAGAAATGGTGCACCGCCAACGCCTGATCTTACGGATTTTGCCTCACGCGCTGCTCAAGTTCTGTAACAGCTGCGTGGTGCACAGCCGCTTCTCCGTAGAATCCGTGCACCACGGGCTGGTGCACAACCGATGTTACGGAGATTCGCCGGCATCAACCGGCAAGTGGTCGAGGCAGTCAGACAACCAATCGGCCTCGGTTAACAACGGCAACTGCCGGATCGTCAGCAGGATTTCGCCGAGTTGCAGGACGTCCGGTTGCTGGCGCAAACGCGCGGCCTGCGCGGCGATCTGCAACAACTGGTGCGCCACCGCCATCGGCATCACCGCGTAAGCGGGTTTCTGATAGCGGGTCAGCACCACCAGCGACTGGTTCTCCAAGGCTGCTTGCAGGAGGGCGATCGAACGGTTGAGATCGGTTAAGGACAGACTGGGAATCGACGGCATGGCGGCTCCTGTTCAGATCGCTGGCGCCCGTTAGGTCAGCGCCCAGACGGTGGTGTAAGTCCAGGGTGAGTGCGCCTCAGGCCGCAGCGCTCGCGTGTACTGGCAGACGGAGAGCTGCGCCTGCTTCGTGCCGGACTCCAAGATCCAATGCGAAATCTCGGTGATGAGATCGCGCTGTTGCTGGCTTCCCGGTACGACCACATAGAGTTGTCCCTGCGTCAACGCCGCCAGATCGCCCCACTTGTTGTGGCGTTCCTCGGCGGTGCGATGTTTCGCCAGGCGCTCGCATTCGATGAGGATCACTTCGCCTTCCGGCGAGACGGCGGTAAGATCGGGAATGACCACGGCACCCGCAGAGGTACGGCGTGCTTCGGGAAACAGATCGATCGCCGTGTAACGAAACCGGCGCAAGACCTGCCGCGCCATGAGATTGAGCACGGTATGTTCAGGGGTCTTGTGCCGATTCAACAGGCGCTGATAGAGGGAGTCCGGCAGGGCGCGGCCCATGAACAACCGATAGGCTTCCCGACCTTGCGCGGTGAGCACGATGGGTCGCGCGACATTCGCACCGTAGCCGCCATCGATCTCGTCGATCAAACCGCGTTCGAGAAGTCCCGTGAACAGGCGCTGCGCCGTGCCGCCGGGTCGATCGGGATCGTCGTTCAGCAGACCGGCGGCGTTCAACACCTCAACAATCTCGGAGCGAAAAAAGGCTTCACCGTCGCCGACCACCTGAATCAACCGCTGTTGCCGCGCCAAGACTTCCGGCGCAGTATCGTGCTGCCAGACGGCATACCAGTCTGTTGAGGTCGATGCCTTCGGCATCTTAGGTTGGGGTGGAACGATCGGTTCCTCGACAGCAGGCATGTCGCTGATCACCGGGCGCGGTTCAGC
>JAUQXC010000552.1 GCA_030834825.1 Thermoflexales bacterium | reverse complement strand
CGTGGAACCTGAGGTATAGATTACATAGGCCAGATCGGCGGCCTGATTGACCTGCGCGAGATTACAGTCTTCCTCACGGGCAATCTCTCCCGCAATCTTATCCAACAGCAATACTTGGCGTTCTGGCGCCCCTTTTTTCTCGCGCGCTTTGCACAGTCGGGGAATAAAGGCTAGGCCCGCAATTTGCTCAAGCACTTGATCCTCAGGTAATCTCCCGTTATTTTCGATAATCTTCTCCAAGAGCTCAGTGAAAGTCAGTTCGCCTTCCCCCAGGACCACCACATCCACGGCCTGATCGGCAAGCAGCGTGGCGTATTCGCTAGTGGCGTACGGGCCGCCCGCAATGATCAAGGTGTCAGGGCACCAGCGCTTTATCAGCGAGATTGTTCGGTGAAAAAAATTCTTGTGAAGTGAAAGGGTTCTGAGACCGATAACCTGAGGTTGGAACTCAGCCAAGAAGCTCTGGAGTTCCTCAAAGGAATCGAAATCGATCAGCGACTTCAATATTTTTCCTTCAATCCTCGCGCCTAATTCTTGGTTTAGATATGTCATTAGATACATGAGGCCCAAAGGAGCTTCCACGACATTAAAGACCTGTATCGCTTCATGGCTGAAACGATCTGAGAGATCCAACAACAAGACCCGTAATCTCGGACCGCTCCGCGGGAATCCTGCTTGAACCCTTCTCCGTGGAACGGGGAGGGGGCCAACCGGTTGGGTCTCAGGCGCACAGGGCGGGAGGGGCTCGGGTCGATAGCCGTCGGTGCCTAATAAGTTCATGATCTCCGGATAATTAGCGAGTTTGCCTGGTAGCAGGCTATTGTACTTTTCCAGCAGTTCAGCGCGGGTAAACGCCTGTTTTTGAATAGGGATAACACAAGTCAACCGCTCCGCTAAGAGGAGATACTCACTCATAAACCGGCCCTGGTATTCCCGGACAAACTGTTTTGAGTAAGGCAACGTATCACCCGGGTCGTGGAACTGCAGGTCGGAGGAGCGCTCAATGGCCTGCTTCGATACCCCATGTTCCATCGCCAGGGAGGCCATGTCTGTGTTGGGAAACACTTTCAAAATGTGGATATAAGGGAAATGTAGCCACTTGATCCCCTTGATGAAATCAAGCGTGAGCAGAGCTTCTTCCTTGGTTTCTGTGGGAAAGCCCAACATGGCAAACAAATCAACCACAATCTGGGGTTGTTTTACACAGAGGTAGGTCAGATTCTCTTGTAATTTCTCCAGATTGATGTTCTTACGGATCAGCCGCTGTAGCCGAGGCGAGGCGCTCTCCAGGGCCAGGGCCATCTGTGTAACACCGGCCTCGGCCATCAAGTCAATGTAATCCGGGGTTAGCAGATCACCCCGCAAGCCGTTAGGAAATAGCAGGCGCAGCTTTAAATTGTGCTTAATCACCAGCTCGAAGAAGGTTTCACTGTTTTTGCGATTAAGATTGAAAATGTCATCCACAAAGGTGAAGGAACGATATCCTCGCGCGTAGTGAAACTCGACTTCCCGAAAAACATTCTCGGCTGATCGAATCGCATGTTCCTTGGGCCAGAGATTGTGGCAATAGCTACAGCGATAGGGACAACCTCTCGTCGCATAGATGGTGATGTTGTTTTTGACCGGCGCCATACCAATGTGCTGATTGTATTTCTGGTAGTTGACCAGGCCACGATCCGGATAGGGTAAGCGATCCAGGTCACGAATCGGTGACCTAGGCTTAGTCAGGACAATATCCTGACTCACATCGTGCAGGTTTTTAAGGCGGGTGAAGGGAATATCTTTAATGAGGCCGTCTCGAGTCAACAGGATGCCCGTGTGACTATCCTCCAGCAGCGTGAGAACGCGATCAAGAGGATTCCTGAGGTCGATAGGAAGATAAGCGCCTCCTGCTTTAAGCACGCCCAAGATAGCGATGATCATATCCAGCGTGCGATCCTCCAAGATGGCCACAATTGAATTAGGCCTCACCCCTTGTTTTCGGAGATACCGGGCCAGTTGATTGGCACGCGCATTCAATTCCGCATAGCTCAGCTGCTGATCCACACCCATCTCGGCCTCGGGCGAGGCAGGGGCCACGACGGCTACTGCGTCAGGGGTGCGCGCCACCTGTGTTTCGAAAAGTTCGGCGAGACATTCGGTGCGCACGTTATCGGTCACGCCATTATTCCACTCGACCAGCAACTGCTGTCGTTCCCGCACGGGGAGTAAGGGCAGATTTGAAAGTCTGCTATCGGGGTTGGAAACAATACCCTCGAGCAACGTGCGATAGTGGTCCAACAAACGGCGGATCGTGGTGCCTTCATAGATGTCGCTGTTATAGATAAGCCGACCCTCCAGCCCGATCGTGCTCTCATCCCGCAGGTGAAGCTCCAAATCATATCTCGAAACCCGTCTCTCAAACTCTTGGGAGCTCAAGGTCAGATCCGGTAACTCCAGCGATTCTATCGGCGCATTTTCGAACGCCAGAAATACCTGCACTAAGGGACTCCGGCTCAGATCCCGCTCGGGCCGTAACTGCTCCACGATCATTTCAAAAGGCAAGTCTTGATGAGCATAAGCTTCCAAAGTTACTTCACGCACCTGATGCAATAATTCTCGAAACGTGGGATCTCCCGATAAGTTGGTTCGGAGCAACAACTCGTTGACAAAGAATCCGATCAGTCCCTCTATTTCCCCTCGATTCCGATTAGCAATTGGCGCCCCTATCACGAGGTCTTCCTGCCCTGTATAGCGGTACAATATGGTCTGGAACGCGGCCAGCAGCGTCATGAACAGCGTTACCCCTTCTCGCTGGCTGAGCGTCTTTAACGCCTCAGTTAATGCTAGCCTTAGCACAAACGGCTCTTCTAGACCCCGAAAGGTTGGCTGAGGTGGACGGGTTCGATCCGGCAGCAACCCCAAAGATTGGGGCATCCCCGCTAATTGCTTCATCCAATAGGCCAGCTGCTCTTCGAGCACTGGCCCTTGGAGCCAGTCCCGCTGCCAAACGGCAAAGTCGGCATACTGAATGGGCAACTCAGGCAGGGGGGAAGGGTGGCCAGCCAGGAAGGCTGGGTAGAGGACGCCGAGCTCCCGAAACAAAACGCCGATTGACCAGTCATCTGAAACGATGTGATGCATCGTCAGCAGCAACACATGCTCCGCTACCGCCAAGTGGAGCAGTGTGACCCGCAGCAAAGGGCCCTGTTCCAGATTGAACGGCCGATGGGCTTCCCAGGTGGCCAGCCGTTGCACTTCGACCTCCCGGGTGGCTAGAGGCAACGCGCTAAGGTCCACCAGCGGCAGGGGCACCGCGGAGCAGGGCGCAATCACCTGAACCGGCTGACCCTCCACTACGGTGAAGGTGGTGCGCAGGGCTTCATGCCGGCGCACAATCTCAGTGAGGGCTTGATGGAGGGCTGCCTGGTCGAGTGGGCCTGTGAGACGCGTGGCATCCAAAGCGTTATAGAATGGATTGTTCGGCACCAACTGATCCAAAAACCACAGCCGTTGTTGGGCAAAGGAGAGAGGCAAGTCTTTGTTCCGTGGAACAGGTTTGATGGTAGGAACCTGAGGCTCCTGAACAGCCTGCCTGGAATGCTTTTCCAAAATACGCAACATCAAGAGTGCCTGCTGCTCTGCTGTTAGAGAATCGAGTTCAAGCATCTGGTTCATCTCCTGGCGCGCGGCATTGAGATTCTCGTTTCTGGCCTTGCCAAGGCGGTAACCTGCTTCAGGGAGACCACGCGGCGCGCTGGTCAACGGCCTTTCTGGAGTTGGGTCTTCACTTCATCCGGCGTGAGCTGCCTGATTTCTGCCTGCAGCTGTTCCACTTCGACTTTGTCGGTTTGCTCAATTTGTTTCACGAGAATCGCTTTGGTCATTTCGGCCACAGTGGGAGAGTCAAAGAAGGTTCGTAATGGCAATTCGACCTGGAATACTTTGCGGACTCCCGAGGCCAAGCGCGTCAAGAGGAGAGAATGGCCTCCCAGCTCGAAAAAGTTATCATAGATGCCCACTTGCTCGATTCCCAGAACTTGGATCCAGACATCCGCCAGCATTTTTTCAACCGAAGTCCGAGGCGCCATATAGGAACTCTCGATCTCGGGGTCGATCAGGTGTGGCGCAGGCAGGGCCTTCCGATCTACTTTCCCGCTGGGCGTCAAGGGCATGGCCTCCAGCACGACGAAGGTCCAAGGAATCATGTAGTCGGGCAACCTCTTTTGCAGAAAACTTCGCAGCTGGGGGACTAACTCGCGAGCCAACATGCCCTGCACTGGCTCGTTTGCATATTCAGGCCAGGGCTTTAAGGCAGGCGCCTCTTCAGAAAAGTAAGTCGCCTCTCCCGGGTTAGGCTTCGTTCCGGCGTTGGTCTTTCGATAGAAGACCACTTCGTAACTATCCCAAGTTCCGGGCCACTTGACCTCCACTGCATACCCCAATTCATGACCCAAGTCCCATACATCCTCGAGCTCTACTCCCTGCTCCTCCGGCAACTGTCTTCGCAACTCTCGCACGCTCTTGGTTTGATCAAAGTTGGCCAGGATCTGGAGTATTTTGATTTCCCTGACCACCCGTGCGTTGGGCACAACTCTCACCCCTAAGGCTTCCCGCTCCTGCTCCGCGAGAATCTGTCGTAAATCTGCCAGCGTCATTCCCCTTGATCGCCAGTCGAGCCACTCACATTCCTGAGGAGAACGCGTCTTGTGGTCCAGGTGTAGGATCACCGTATACCGAAACTTGCATAGTTCATTGTGGGCGCGCCCGCGTAAGGGGAGAATCTCAACCCGGCTAATCCGCGGCCAACGTTGCTTGAGCGCCGGGAAAAAAGCTGGATCAATGAACAATTCTTTCTCGCGCGCAATGGCCTGGTGCACACGCTGTTGCAATTCTGCAACCGACAGATCCGCGGGCGCCCGCTCCAGTTCAACCGAAGTGTGAAAAGCCTCCAATAACGGCAGGCTGTGCACATTCGCCAAAAAGATGCAGCCGCCTGGTGCCACGCTGCCCAAGGCCTTTTCTAAAACGCGCAGGAGGTAGTTAAGGCTGGGGGCATATTGCATCACAGCGTTCAAAATCACGGCATCAAATGCTTCGGATTCAGTACCCTCAAAG
>JAUQXC010000551.1 GCA_030834825.1 Thermoflexales bacterium | reverse complement strand
ACCGGCTGACCCTCCACTACGGTGAAGGTGGTGCGCAGGGCTTCATGCCGGCGCACAATCTCAGTGAGGGCTTGATGGAGGGCTGCCTGGTCGAGTGGGCCTGTGAGACGCGTGGCATAAGGCAAGTTGTAGACAGCTTTGTTCGGCACCAACTGATCCAAAAACCACAGCCGCTGTTGAGTGAAGGAAAGAGGCAAATTCTGATCGCGCGGGCAGGGGATGATCGACCGAAGTGGCGAAGCTGGTTCACTCTGGCGCGCGATCTCAATTTGTTCGGCTAACCCAGCCGGAGTAGCCGATTCGAGCACTCTCCGTAAGGGCAGCTCTACTTGAAAAGCGCGGCGTAAGCGGAATACCAGTTGAATGGCCAGCAGAGAATGACCTCCCAACTCGAAAAAACTGTCATGGATCCCTATCGGTTCGGTACCCAGGAGTTCCTGCCAGATCTGAACGATCATCTGCTCAACATCAGTGCTTGGCGGAACGTAGGCGCTGCCCAGCGCGGGGCGCGGCTGAAATGGCGGGTTCACTTGTCGGGGTTCTTGTCTTTCAGGAAATGGGCTGCGTTCTGTCCACTTGCTGCCGCTCCTCCTCAGATCATGGGTCGATACGATGACTTGCGTTCCTGGCTTGCCAGATATGATGCGCTCGAAAACTTCCACGGTTTCTTCCGGCGTTGTCATTCCATCCCAGTTTACACTGATCCACGTTGGGCGATTTAGCCGGTTGTGCTGATGTGCGAAAGCATCCATGAAGACATTAGCCGAGGCATAAGCCACATGACCTAATCCGCCTAAAATGGACGCGGTGGATGAAAGCAAAAGACAGAAGTCAAGATTGTTCTCATCTTCTTGCAGAACTCTTTCCAGGACGTACACGCCCCGCACCTTGGGGTGGAAGTGGAGTTCACACTGCGTATCACCGGTCTCTGAGATGGTCGTCATCGCTTCTTCTTCAATGATCCCCGCCGCATGAATGACGCCATGAATGCTCCCGAAGCGTTCGTGCGTCAAGGCGACGGCGGAGCGCATTTGGTCTTCGTTCGCGGCATCCGCCGCAATAACTAACACGTCAGATCCCAAGCCTTCTAGCTTTTGCACTTTCTCTATTCTCGTAGATACCACGTCTTCTGCACTATGGTCAGCGAGCCAACGCGCCCAGTCGGCCTTGATCGGCAATCCGGAACGCCCCAATAGGACCACTTTAGCCTGCACTCGTTTGACCAAGTACTCTGCCAGCAGGAGGCCCAACTTTCCCAACCCGCCAGTGATGAAATACACTCCCTTCTCGCGCAAGGTCGTGGGAAAGTCGGTGTCACCCTCCAACCGTATCGCCTCAAAAGTCCGTACCCAACGGTGAGAGCCCCGATAAGCGATGAGAGAATCAGGCGTTTGCGCCGTTACTTCTGCCAGGATCTTACCGATCAGGTCTTCCGCTCGCCCCTTACAAGAGGCGGGCATCACGATATCCACGTTCCGGCAGGTGATGTTGGGGTACTCTTGCGGAATGACCAGGCATGGCCCAAGCAAGGTCGCCTTCTCGGGAGAAAGCGTCTCTTCACCAACTTCATGCAACCCACTCGAGACGACCAGCCAGTGCAAGGGCCGCGTGATAACCTGTCTTTCAAGTGCCTGCGCGAGAAAGAGCAAACTATAGAAACCTGCATACTGGCTCTCCTCAAACGAGGCGTTCCTGGAGATTGCGACCTCGTCTGATCCCAAGCTCCAGAAGTGCACTATTCGGTCGGGTATTTGTCGCAAGCTGCGTAGCTCTTTCAGCAAGGTTTCGTAATCGTCCCGGCTTCGCGGGTTCACGGTGTAGGTGCTATCAGCACGTTTGCCAAACGCCTCTCCTGCCAACACGTTGATGCAGGTCTGGCCCAGACGCGCCAACCGTTCCCTAAATTGAAGGCCCACTTCCCGTTCATCGACAAAGACAAGCCAAATGTGTGGTTGTGCCAGCCCATCCTGGGGGCCGCGTGGGGACGGCCACGGCGAGCGTTTCCAAGAAGGAAGGTGAAACCACTCCTCCTTAGGCAGCTTGCCCTCTCCTACCGCTTGGCGCTCTTGAAGAGTATCGGTTCCTGTTGCGGGCCAGATCCAATAGCGCTGATGTTCGAAGGGGTAGGGCGGCAAAGGAATACGCTGCCGTCGTTCGTGAGTGTAGAGCCCGGGCCAAACGACTGGCACACCGGCAAGCCAGAGTTTGCCCAGGGTTGACAACAAAAACGCCATATCTGTGTGGTGTTCTTGGGGAGCGCGTAACGAGGCAAGAATAATTTGCTCACGGGTTTTACGGGGGTCGCTTTTGATCATCGTACTCAGGGTGCGCCCAGGACCTACTTCCAGTAAAA
>JAUQXC010000550.1 GCA_030834825.1 Thermoflexales bacterium | reverse complement strand
ATTCTATGTGTATGTGCTGAGTGGAGCAGGGTTTGGGGTGACGACGCACATTGGGACGGTGTGGGGCTCGCAGAACGAAGGTTGGAAGACGGGAGTGTTGGACCTGCAAGCCTATCAAGGGCAGACGATTCAATTGTGGTTTCGTACGGACACGGACGGCTACTATAGTGTGGTGACACGGTTGGATAATCTATCGCTAAACATCGAGACACCGGGCTGGTCCCTGTCCGATGCCAGCCTGGGCAGTATCCAGGCAACGGATGGGATCAGTGGGGCCTATCTCTTCCTCGGTCAATCTAGTGTCTCAGCTTACTCCATTCCTTTCCTGGTGCCAACCAACACCGACAGCTTGCGCTTCAACTACTTCATCTCAACCTATCGTGATCCCGCCACAGCGCGGCCTCTGACGGTGTATGCCTATAGTGGTGATAATTTTGGCGTTACCACAGTGTTAGGTACCGTTTATGGATCACAAAACGAAGGATGGAAGCAAGCCACGCTTAACCTGACCACGTTGCGTGGTCGGACGATTAAGCTACGCTTCTTGATAGACACTGACAGCTATTGGAATGGCACGGCCAAGATCGATAATGTGGAATTGCTTTACGGGGCAACTGGCGCGCCGGCCGGAAATTATCCCAATCCAGGCGGTGCCTACCTCTCACTGAATCGTTATGAAGTTTCCGCGTATTCAGCACCGTTCATAGTGCTCTCAACGACTGAAAGTGTGAGTTTCGATTATCAGAACTGGAGTTATCGGGACAGCAACACCTCGCGTCCGTTATATGTTTACGCCTTGAGTGGGCCTAATTTTGAAGCCAGCACCTATTGGGGTGCGGCTTGGGGATCAGCGACGGAAGGCTGGAAGCAGGCAGCATTCAGCGTCACGCAACAACTGCGGGGCCAGGTGATTAAACTGCGCTTCCGCTCGGATACGGACAGTTACTGGAACGGCCAGTCAAAGATCGATAATGTCACGTTGATTCATGGCGCAGGTGGCTCGACTGGTATTAATACCGCTAACCCAGATGGAGCCTATCTCTCTCTCAACCGTTACGAAGTCTCGGCCTACTCCACTCCTTTTCTGGTGCCCACGGGTACGCAAGACCTCCGCTTCGACTACTTTAACTCCACCTACCGCGATACCGCTTCATCCCGGCCGCTCTACGTCTATGCACTTCCTGGTCCAGGCTTCACTGATACCGTTTCTCTCGGCACGGTCTGGGGATCGACGCTGGAAGGCTGGAAGCAGGCGGCGCTGAACATCAGCGCTTATCAAAGTCAGACCGTGCAGCTGCGTTTCCGCACGGATACCGACAGCTATTGGAATACGATCTCCAAGATCGACAACGTCTATCTGCTGCCGCTGTCGACCGCGCCCTATACCATCACGGAGATCAATCTGCCCAACTACACATCGACCACATCAGATACCCTTTCGATCGCGGCCTATGGCAGTGCAAATTTCACGCTGGACTTTGGTGATTACGGCGTCGATCGCTACAACTCCACGGTCGAAGTTACACCGCTGCTGCCGGTAGCCGACAGTGTCAGTGCTGCGATCGTAACGGTGACTGTCCGATCAGGATCCAATGTTCCGATGGCGGGTCAATGGGTAGAGGTGCAAGCCCCGGGTGCGGCGATCACGATCACGCAGCCGCTCAATCCCACCGATGCCCAGGGCCGCGCCATCGCCACGATTCGCTCAACGCGCGCGCAAAGCACGCTGGTCAGTGCGCGCACGATCAGCGACAACGTCACATTGGCCCAGGCCGTGCCGATCACCTTCACGGCAGGGACACCCTCGGCGGCCCGATCAGCGCTCGCGGCCCAACCGGATACGGTCTCGGCCAACGGCGTGAATACGGCGCTCATCATCGTGACGTTGCGCGATGCTTTCGATAACGTCGTGCCCAACAAAGTCGTTACAGTCACTCACACTGGCACAGCCATCAGTTTGAACTTGAACGGCAACACGACGAACGGGCAAGGCCTCCTGACGAGCACCGTGCGCTCGACACAGGCGCAGACGGTGACGCTGCGCGCGCGCGATCTCACCGACAATATTACGGTCACCCAATCGACCACGGTGCGCTTTACGACGGTTGATCCGCAACAGTCCTCGCTCGTGGTCGTGCCGAATACCGTCGTGGCGAATGGCACAGCAACGGCTTTCGTCACGGTGACCTTGCGCGATTCAGCGGGGGTGCCTTTGCCGAACAAGCCGGCGCAACTGCTCATAGACAATACGACCTATGTGAATGGCCAGCCGGCAGGCAGCCTCGTCGCGATCGGCTCTTCGGCTTCCAACGGTGTGGTCACCGCAGTGGTCACCTCCACCGTGGTGGGCGTGAAGTCGATCAGTGCCTATGGCGATAACGTGCCCCTCAACATGATCGCGCCGATCACCTTCACGGTGGGTGCGGTCGATGTCGCCTTGTCGCAATTACAATCGGATCGATCAGCCGTGGTAGCCGACGGGGTGAACTATGCCACACTCACAGCCATTGTCGTAGACAATACCGGACACCCGATCCCCAATCAGACCGTGCTCATTCGCAGCACGGGTTCGCAAGTGACAGTAGCGCAGCCCAATTCGGTCACTGATGCGCAAGGTCACGTGCAAGCCACGCTCAAATCGACGGTGGTGCAGAATGTTGTGGTAAGCGCTTTCGTGCCCAGCGAGAATGTGACCCTGACGCAGACCGTGAATCTGGCGTTCCTGCCCGGCCCGGCGGATGTGACTCATTCATTGGTGGTCATGTCGCCGATCACGTTAACGGCGAATGGCACGCATTGGGCCACGATTACGGCCACGCTGCATGATGCGCTCGATCATCCATTGAGCCAGCGTGCGATACAACTGGTGACCACGGGTAGCAGCAATTTCTTCCAGCCTGTCAGCGTGCAGAATGCTAATGCCGCCGGTCAGGTCGTGTTCCAAATGGCATCCACCGTGGCTGAAGCCAAACAGATCTCCGTGCGCGATGTGGCATACAACCTCAACGTGCCCGGCGGTACGTTGACGTTCGTGCCGGGCGTGATCAGCCCCACTTTGTCCACGCTCAGCGCCAGCCCGAACCCCGGCGCTGCCGATGGGACGACGCCCGTCTCGATCATCGTAACCGTGCGCGATCAGTACAACAATCCCATACCGGGGTATACCGTGGCTTTGAGCGCGACGGGGAGTAGTGCCTTTACCCTCACTCAGCCACTCAGTCCCACGAACAGCAGTGGTCAGGCCCAGGGCACATTGATCAGCGGCGTGTCGCAAGTGATCACGGTGGCGGCGCAAGCGAATGGCGTGACCTTGACCCAAGAGCTGCCGGTGCGCTTTGTGGCGGCCGATCTCTTGCTGGAGAAATTCGGGCCCAGTCAAGCCGCCGCGACGTTCAACCTTACCTACACGTTGCGCCTGCGCAATGTCGGCCTGGTCGCGGCGCAAAATACGATCCTGACTGATGATTTGCCGGCCAATGTCACCTTCATCACGCACACCGCGCCGGTGGCAGTGAATGTCCAGGGCCAAAGTTTGGTGTGGAACTTTGGCACGCTGAATCCCAATCAGACGATCGAGTTCCAAGTGGTGGGCTATCTGGAGGCAGGCGCGGGTGGCAGCGTGATCACCAACCTGGCGACGGCGACGACGAGCACGGCCGATGAGCGCTTGAACAACAATCAGGCCACGCTCACCACGCAGGTGAAGAACCCTGCGCCACAGTTGGACGTAAGCCCAATCGTGCCGACGCTGCCGGTGCTGCAGAATGGCACGGCGAATCTCCTGGTCACGATCCGCAACGCCGGTACGGCGGTGCTGACCAATGTCGTGTTGACGCCGCCCCCACATCTGCCGTGGCTGAGCTTGAGCACGACCGCACTGCCCAATTTGGCGGTGGGGCAGAGTGCCACGTTTACCATGACGGCCACGCCGCCCGGCACGCTCACGACGGGCGAGTATCGCGATCGGGTGTGGGTGTACGGCCAAGGTGTCGAGCCGCAATCGATCATGCTAACGGTGCAACTGCTTGGCCCGGCGCGCGATCTGCACTTCACCATCTCCAACACGATGGGTGTGTCGGTCAGTAATGCTTTAATCCAAATGCAGCGGACCACGCCGTCCGTCGTCGTGACGGAAGGGTCGGCGCAAACGACGTACAAATTTGCGAGCGGCACCTCGAATGCGAACGGCGAATTGACGTTGTCGAACCTGGAAGTCGGCGAGTACATGTACTTAGCGCAAGCGATCGATCACAGTCCGGTGACAGGCACCCTCACGCTCGAGACGGGCAGCGGGCCGCAGGCAACCGTGATCATGCTGCCGGCCTTGCCGCGGCTCAGCATCGAGCCGAATGTGATCAGTATGACGGTGACACGCGGCCAGCAGGACTTCCGCGAAGTCTTCGTTCGCAACTTGGGCGCAGCGCCGCTGACCAACGTGGCGATCACCACGCCGCAAACGATGCCGTGGACCAGCTATGGCGTGGTCGGCGACATGAATGTCATCTCGCCGAATCAAGCCGCGCCGGTGTTGATCTATGCCAATCCGACGCTGTCGCAGACGCCCGGCTTGTATCAAGACTATTTGTTGGCCGGTTCAGGCAATGGGGGTTCGGCCGCCGCCGCCCTGCATGTGGATGTGAAAGACACGCTGACGCGCACGGTGATCTTCGCGGTGAGTGACACGATCACCAATAGTGTCGCGGGCGCGGATGTCTTGTTGACGCGCGAAGAACCGACGTTGCTGGTCACGCAAGGCGTGACGCACGCCATCAGCAGCACACTGTCCGGCTTGACAGGCCCCAACGGCCAGGCCCGCTTCGACGGTCTGGCAGCGGGCATCTATCGGTATCAAATCAATGCGTTATCGCACGATGTGTATGACGGTGTGATTGCGATCGAACCGAGTCCTGATCCGCTGACGATCCCGGTGGAGTTAACGTACTATCCGTTCCATTACGATTGGAGCGTGATCCCGACGACCATCACGGATACGTATTCGGTGACGCTGCGCCTGACCTATGACACCAGCGCGCCGGTGCCGACGATGTATGTCTGGGGCGACACGGTCGATCGAGCGGTGTGCGACCCGGGCAGCGATACGGTGGTCTATCACGCGCACAATCCCGTCATCATCTCGCAAACGTTGGTGAGTGTGGCGGGAACGGTGATCAGTCGTGAAATCGGCCCGCTGCAAAGCGCGTCCTTCACGGTGACGGTACCCAGCGCGCAGTGTGGACACAACGATCCGCATGCGGTGGTGTCGTATCCCAAGGCAGTCGGCGGCCCGACGTACACCTTCAATCCCAGCAGCTTCACCAGCCAATTACTGACGCCGACGCAAGTCTTTGCCTATGAATACATGCTGGAAGTGGTCAATCCCTTTGAAGGCGTCACGCTGGAAATCGGTAAGCCTTCGGCGTTGACGTGGATCAGCATGCCTAATCCGTATGCCGATGTGCCGTTGTACCTCCCCACAGGCACACCTTTGCCATTAGTCCTGACGGCGACGGTGCCGGGTTGGTTGGCCGAAGGCGTTTACACGGATACGATTCCCATCACGTTGCATGGTCCCGATGGGTTCACCAAGAATTCGTGGTTGACGGTCGTCGCGACGCAAACGCCCGAGGGCTTGCGCCTGCACACCGCTTTCGATCCAGGTGCCTTGATGTATACCCGCGCCCAGTACAATGTGCATGCGCCGTTTGGCGTGAGAGGTTGCGGATGCGGAGGTTCTAGTGGCGGCGGTGGTTGGGTCGTTACAGGTGGTGCGGGGGGCATCGTCTATACCTGGCTCGCGCCGTATGGCTTTGGTTCACCGCCGCTGCACGGTGCGCCGCCGCCGGTGTACAGTTATGGGCATCAGCAGGTGCGCATCGAGATCAATCAGGATTTGCTGTTGGAGCGCGAGGCCTTCATCGCCACGCTGGGCTTGACCAACACCTTCACGCAGAGCTTGCAGAATATGCAAGTGATGATCGTGATCAGCAATGCTACAGGCACGCAGGTGACGCAGCACTTTGCCATCACGCCGACCCTCCCGACGACGTTGGGAGACATCTTGGTGGGTCAGGGGAAGCGCTCGCAGTGGACACTGGTGCCGGGCGATCTGAACATCACCGATGCCAACGGCCAGAAGTTCTACGTCAGCGCGATCATGTCATACACCGTTGGCGGTGAGTCGTTCGCCATTCACACGTTGGCGCGCGAGATCACGGTGAAGCCGCAGCCCAAGCTGGTGCTCGATTACTATGTGCCGGGTCCGGGCGCGATCTGCACCCAATTCCCGCTGCAGGTGAAAGTCACCAACCAGGGCTATGGTTGGGCGCGCAACTTGAAGATTGCCAGTGCGCAGCCGCGCCTGTATGACAATCCCTCGGGTTTGCTCATCGGTTTCAATATTCTCAGCGCGACGTTGGGCAATCAAGTCATCCCGAACGGATCGTTGACTATCCCGTTCGGCGATCTGGCCCCAGGCGAAAAGAAGGAAGGCAGCTGGCTGCTGCAATCGACCTTACCCGGTCACTTTGTGGAATTCTGGGCGGATTTCAAACACAACGATTATCTGGGTCTGCCGCTCTCGCCGCTGATTGAAGAGATCAATACCTACATCGTCACACCGGGTCTCACCGAGTACGAGCGGATGAACCGCAATCGCGAGAGCATCTTCCTGGCGGCGCAGACGGCGGCGCAGGCGGGACGTGGGGTCAGCACCTTCTCCGGCTATTACAGCGAGAACGAGCAGGACTTCTCAATTGACACGCGCGGCCTGCCGCTCAAGTTCGAGCGCTCATACAACTCGGCCTCCGGGACGGAAACGGGCCCGTTGGGCTACGGCTGGTCGCACAACTACGAGATGAAGTTGCAGCACGATCTGGGCGAGAATATGTCGCTGGTCACCGGGCGCGGCTCGAGCATGCGCTTCATTTCATTGGGTGGTGGCAACTTCCTGCCAGCGCCCGGCGTGCGCGCAGAGTTGGTGCGCGGCCCCGAGGGCGTCTACACACTGACCCAGGTCAGTCAGGTGCGCTACACTTTCAACACCACTGGCACGCTGCTCGCCGAGATCGACAACAATGGCAATCGTAACACGGCGATCTACAGTGGTACCCAGCTCACCGGTGTTCGTGCGCCTGATGGGCGTGAACTACACTTTGCCTACAATACGGATAAACGTCTGGTCACCGTAACCGATCCGATCGCGCGTGCGATACGCTTTGGTTACGATGCGCAGGGCAACCTGTCGGTGGTGACCAACACGCTGGGCTTTACCACTTCCTTCACCTACGACGATAAGCATCGCCTGACGCGGATGACGGATGCCAACGGCCATACCGTCGTGGCGAACGAATATGACGACAAGGGCCGTGTCACGCGCCAGCTCGATGGGCTGAATCAGGCCACGCGCTTCGGCTACAAGTTCGAGGATTGCACGTTGGGTCGCACGGTGGTCATCACCAACACCCGTGGCTTTACGCGCACCGATGTGTATGCGCCGCGCGGCGAACTGGATCGCCAGATCGATGCTTACGGCAATGTGATCAGCTACACCTACGATCTGAACTTCAACGTCGCGTCCATCACGGACAAGAACGGCCATATGACGCGGCACATCTCGGATGTGCGCGGCAACCCGTTGCACACCACCAACGCGTTGAGCAACGTCATCACCAATACCTACGACAGCCACTTCAATCTGACCACACAGATCGATGCCTTGGGGCGGATGACGCGCAAGGACTATGACGTCTTTGGCAATGTGTTAACTACGACGGATGCGCTGAGTGGCACGACCGTCAACGTCTACGATCAATATGGCCAGTTGATCAAGGCCGTCGATCAGGCAGGTCATGTTACGCAGTATGGCTATAACGTCTATGGTCAACAGACCGTCATCACCGATGCGTTGGGGCATCCCACTTACAAATTCTATGACCTGGCGGGGCGGGTGATCAGTACCAGCAACGCGCTGGGACAGGTAACGGCCTATCAGTATGATGCCGGCAGTCGGATCGTGCAAATCACGGACGCGGCGGGTTACACCACCACGCGGCAGTATGACGCGGTGAACAACGTCTTGGCCGAGCGGGACGCCAACGGCCACGCCACGCGCTATGGCTATGACGCTAATAACCGGGCCATCACCGTGACCGATGCCTTGAGCGGCACGACGGTCACGCGCTATGAT
>JAUQXC010000549.1 GCA_030834825.1 Thermoflexales bacterium | reverse complement strand
ATCTCCCCCGAACCGCTGCCGAGGTCGAGCACTCGGACCCCCGATTCCAGACGCAGTGCCACGCCGAGAGTGGCGAGCTTCTCGGGCGTGATCGGGTTGTGGATGCGGTGAGCACTCTCAGTGATGTTGAATATCCGTGGGATGTCCATTGTGGAAACTTTCCTTACGGGTATGAATAGATTCGGTCAGGGCCTAACGCTCTGCACGTCCCCGACGCCCTGTCCGGCGCTTGCCCATACCCGGCTTCCAGTGGAAGCCGGTGGGCCGCTGGCGTGCGCCGGGGGCGCGCTCGCCTAGCGTGCCGCCAGGCCCCGGTGGGCCTGGGTACGGCAAGGCGAAGGATGGGGATTTTCGCTGTGCCTACTCTTTCCATACAACTTCCATGTACTTGCCCGTATCCCAATATTTCCCCTTTTTCCCAACCACTCGAATCTGCGAATACATATAGAAATCATGAGTCATATCGATCAAGCCCGCGACCGCCATGGATAACAGAATGGGAAACCACCAACCCGGGAGGATCAAGTTCCCAAAGAACCCAATTGCTACCAGGGCAACGCTCAAGACGAAGGGAGCTAAAAGGGCCCGTCGATTCGTGCAGTAGTCGATTGCACCTTTGACTCGGTAATGCCCGTTCAGGAATAGAATGTATTTGCGACTGAAGTTTATGTGTGTGCGGTGCTCCGGAGGGTTACCCCGCAAGGCCAGACAATGAAGTTGCTCGTGGAGCCAGACGCCAAGATTCGTGTAAATGAGTGCGGCAATAAAATAGACGAGCAGGAAATTGCCCAAGCGCCATTTTGTCTCGGGCATTTCCCGAAAAGCCCAAATGGCGAGAAGGATCATGATGCACAAAGAACCTAGAAGAATCGCCAAGGAAAACTTGGTGTTGGCATACCCAATCCGCATCCACTTATATCCAGATCTTTGCCTCTGCAATGTTCCTTGCATGACTTTCTCTCCTTGTTTACCGAAGAAGTCACCCAACGTATTACGGATTGATGCGGTGCGGATCGAGCAAGTCACCGACCACGGGCGTGCCGAGAGCCGCCGGGCTTGGCGGTGCGAGTGGTGCCAGACTGGCAATGTTCGTCGCCAACAAGGTAACTGGGGCCAGGTTATCCAGTTAAATCAACTACTGTCGCGCCGGGAGCGCTGGCCTTAACAGCGGTGATGCCGCTCTCTCGCGCCGAGGTCGAGGAGTACATTTCACTCGTGCCGATGGTCTCGCCGTTCGCGGCCTTGAGAACGAAGTAGGGCTGACCCTGGGCTGAGGCTTTGCGTTCATAGTTGGCGTCGGCGGCGGCATGTTTCTTGACCGACTCAATGCCGCCTTGTGCGCTGGCCTTGGTTCGATAGGATTCGCTAGTTAAAATGGGTTCCCCATTTCCCGCCTTGAAGTTGAACCGGAACTGACCGCTGCCGCCTTTTTTGAGTTCGAACTTGCCTGCCATGAGCAGCCTCCTTAATTGACTTCGATCCCTTTATCATGCAGGACAGTTCGAATGTCGTGATAGGAAATCGAAGGGGCGATTTCAAATATCACTGTGTTGCCATCATGCATCAAAATTTCGAGCCCACATGCTGTAGTGCCGTCAAAGCCCTGAGCCCTTAACGTGCATCTCTGAATATCTTTGTAGCCGATGTGAACAGCACCGCCAATTCCAAAGCGCTCAATGTCGTTTTCTCGTAAGGAAATATGAACAGGATTGCGAAACATGGTGTAAATATCGGGCACAATCATCACAAGCGCACCAGTGAATGAGATTGCCAATATCTCGATGAGATTCAGTTTATGAAAAACGAGAGTGCCGACTATGCAACCGTTTCCTCATTTGGCTCTTTTTCGAGATCGAAATGCGCGCCTAGATTACCACCCTTACGAATGGCGTCAGCCAACGTCATTATAGGTGCTTTTAGGTCTCTGTATTCTGGCAGAGCTTGTAATTGCTGATAAAGACTACCTCTCCTTTTTTCCTCGGGTACGAGAGATAGAGCGATGCCTTCAAGAAGCCGACGACAAAGGACGGCCGCGGCATTCCACTCTTGGACATTATAGACGTTGACGGCAGATGAGTAGGCACGCTGCAATTCAGTTGAGAAGTCTACAACCTCCGTTATGCCTTCAATAGGGGATCTCACGTTTGGAGCAGGGTAGATGAACAAACGGCCTTTCTTGTCCCCACTTGCCTCCAATGCTTGGAAGTCAACTAATACGAAAACTGAGGATTTGCTACAAGCCGGACATCTCGATGTGGTTGACATCAGAGTATCACTAATACCACTCCAGTGCAATGAAAAGGTTATCTTGCGGCCACAATGGGGGCAGACAAGATCTACCGCTGATGGTAATCGAACTCGATTGTTTATTGACCAATTGGCGACGAGGGCGTCCGAAACTTCGTGCATACTGGAACTCCTTCAGGGCTGGCTAACTCACACTCGATCGGCAACTACAATGTAACAGTCTCTCAACAGGAACGCGCCCAACAGGGGCATCAGCCACGCGCGGAGCGAGGGGGAAACGGTCGGTTACGTGTGCTTGTTAGCCGCCGCGAAACAGTGAGTTGATTCTCTCCGTAACCGCTTCCAGTAGTTGGATTGCCATACTGGGCGTGAGGATAGTCTGAGTCTCCAGATGCGAAGCCCAATTCCTGGCTTCTCGAATCCAATTCCAAGTTGTTCTTTCGCTCTCCGGAATTTCCGACACTTCTATTAGCCAATCTATCTTCTTCTTCAAAGTATCCTTCGACGCTGGCGCTCCTTTCGCTTGGCATTTGTGCGAAATTGCCGCCTCGGCCACACGGAATAATTGCTCGACGGCTAAAGTCCACATTGGATAGAAGAAGTAGCTGTAGACCATGGCCCCACGCGTGACTTCAAACAGCCGCCGGATGTCGAGAGGAACCGTCTCTAGTAGATTGGGCTCAAGAATAACATTCGCACATTCATCACCCGTCATCGGATAAGGTTGACCATCCGAGGAGATTCGTACGAATATCTTGGAAGGCTCGTCAGGCTCCAGCCAGTTGTTGACAGTTAGATTCTTGATACCGAGGTCCGTCATGGTGTGTGGCACTCGCGTAAGAGATTGAATTGTTTCTTATCCCAACCCACGGGCGCAAGATGGCGGCTAACTCTTTTTCACCTACGCCTTGCAGGTACAATAGCGCGAATTTCAGCCTCGCAGCGCAAAACAGGTGATAATGCTTTTGGACCGCCACGTTGCTTCATTATACTGCGGGCGTCAAGATTGAAGCAACTATTGTGCACAAACGGCGAAAACCCTACTTCTGCACAAACCACCCCCTCGCAAAATGCAAAGACTCGGTCTGCACCTCAAGAGCCGCCACGCCGCTAACCTGGCCGCACTAGAGCAATGGGGGTTGAAGACCAAAAACGGGACGCGCGGTATCAGCGTGCTGAAGCCGCGCAATCTGGAGCAATGGCGCAACTTCCTGCTGGCCTATGTCGCCCAGGAAGCCACCCTGCCTGCCGCCCAGCAGATTACGGAACCACCGCTGAGCGAGTTGCAGGCGCTGGCTGAGGTCGTGAAACAGAACCGGGCCGATCGGGCGGAGCAGACCACCCGGCGCTTGCGCAACGTCGCCACCCGCACTGCCGCTTCGCAGCAACTGCTCGATGCGCTGCAAGCCGCTGCCGCCGTCCTCATCGTCATGTGTTATGAGGGCCAGGTCACGCGCGATCTGCAACCCTGGGGATTCAACCTCGTCGCCAGGAACGGTGTAAAGGAGCAGCCCACCCCACCCGGCGAGTGAGTGCGAAAGGAAGTGTGATAACTACAACCAAAACCGCCAGCGATGACGTTCATCGCTGGCGGTTGATTTACGGCCTTCACGCTCGACCGGATGAGAACATCCCGTCGATCAGATAGACATTACGGCAGTGTGTTTGGTGGCAGAGTGGGTGTCGGCCACGGTGTCGCATTCGTTGGATGAGTGGGCGTGGGCCACGGCGTCGGCGTCGCATTCACTCGAGTCGGCGTGGGCCACGGCGTTGCATTTGGTGGATGGGTCGGCGTCGGCCATGGCGTCACATTCGTTGGATGAGTCGGCGTGGGCCACGGTGTCGACCATGGTGTCGGCGTCGCATTCACCCGAGTGGGCGTCGGCCACGGCGTCGCATTTGGTGGATGGGTCGGCGTCGGCCATGGCGTCACATTCGTTGGATGAGTCGGCGTGGGCCACGGTGTTTCATGCACTGGCCGGGTCGGTGTTGGCCACGGCGTTTCGTGCGCCGGTCGAGTCGGCGTGGGTGGCCACGGCGTTTCATTCACCGGTCGAGTGGGTGTGGGCCACGGCGTTTCGTGTACCGGTCGGGTTGGCGTCGGCCATGGCGTTTCATTCACCGGCCGGGTGGGTGTAGCCAGCGGTGAAGTGTTCACCGTCGGTACGATCGTCGGGATAGGTGGCGGCGGCACAATCGGCAGCGCATGGATCCACAGCGCCATCAAAGTGCCGTCCAATTCCACTCGCCCTTTGACGCGCACCCTCATTCCGATCGCGGGTTCACCGACGACAATGGTCTCGTCTGTTACCACAAACGTTAAACCGCTCACCGTCCAACGCTCACCTTCCATGGTCTCCAGCACACCCTGCACTTCAAACGTGGCCTGGCGCTTCAAACGGACCAGCGAGTCAACTTCAGCCTTGCGCTTCTCCATCAATTGAGCTTCAAAATCCTGCCGGGCCTGGGCATCGCTCGTCAAGTTAAGCTGCACCTCTTCCCAGGTTCGCTTGACGTCATATAACGGATCACCGGGCAGACTATTTGCCGAGGCACCCACGGTTGCCGTGCCCGCCAGCGCCAGCACTACGCACAACATCACACTCACACGCAGAGCGATCTTCATCCGATTGGTCTCCTTTCCAATCACCAGAGTGTGCACCAACTGCTGCACTCGCCCTGTATAACGGGCCAGCCGCCCGCCAGATACGCCCTGCGTTTGAGCTGAATGAAGCGATCGGGCCGTGGCCAAAGCCGCCAACATCCTGCGTTGGCCCTCTTCCACGGCCGCCGGGCGAGCTTGCGCTGCCGGCAATTGACGAATCTCCAGCGCCGTCGTCAACAAGGGACGTAACTCTTCAGCCAGCACAGGATACGCCGCCAGGCACTCTTCCAGGCTTTCGCCGCGCCGCAACCGCGCCAGACAATCATCCAGAATAGCGGCAAAATCAGCGTTCATAGGACAACTCCTGCTCCAACACTCGCTGCAACGCGGCCAACGCGCGATGCTGCAACGACTTCACAGCGCCCTCGGTCTTATCCAACAACACGGCCACTTCAGCGTTGCTGCGATCTTCGACAAACTTGAGCACGATCACCTGGCGTTGTTCCTCGGTTAAGTGGCGCAAAGCCTTGACCAGGTTCTGCCGACTCAGGCGCTGTTCCACCAGCGCCGGTGGCCGGGTCAGCTCATCATCAACCATCAACGACTCCTCGATCAACAGCGGGACCTGCTTGCCCGCGCGGCGATAGTGATCGATGACCAGGTTCCGGGCGATGGTGTAGAGCCAGGCCAGGATGGGTCGCTTGTCCTGAACGAACGCGGGCAGCTTGTCGATCATGCGCACAAAAACTTCGGCCGTCAGGTCCTCGCTCAGAGCCTGATCGCCGATCCGATAAAAAATGTAGGTGTAAATTGAAGGCTGGCATCGCTCGTAAATGTCCACCAGGGCTTGCTGGTCGCCCTGCTGTGCGCGCCGTATCAACCCAGCATCTGTTTGAGACACGAGGCAGCTCTCCTTAAATAAGGCCGCTTGTTTAACGCACAAGAGCCGCTTGGGATACGGCTCTTGGTTCTTGCTCAGGGAATTGGGGGGAGGTTACCACCCGATCGACTCACACGGCCCGGACGGCTCTACTCCCGCTGCCAGGCCTTGGGCCAATCGTGAAAATCGGCCACGACCGTGCCGCCCAACAGCAAGGAGTACATGAGCTCATCGGGAAAATCATTCAACCGGATGAGCCAGGCGGCTCCCTCGATATCGGCCCGCCAGGGGAAGTCGGGATCAGCGGTGGCCTTCCAGGTGATTGGGCGGTCAAGGTATTCGGTCAGCGCCTCCAGGCTCTGCTTGCGGCGCTTGCTCGACATGCTCCACGCCTCTGGTTGATGATCGGCCCAGGCCTTGATACTCTCCCAAGCCTCTACGTCGGACAGTCCGCGTCGTTTCGCCTCAACCCACAACTTGCGCAACGAAGGGCCGTAACCATGGGGCGCGTCCACGGCGTTAACGTCCAGTCTGTTGAACGAATTTTGATAGGTCGTGTCGATCACCCAGCGAACCTCGGCCTCCCATGCGGGGAGATCCCGCTCGGCCCGATCGCGCGCGCGATTTTTAGCGACCAGTCGATCCAACGCAGCCCGATCGGCTAACGCTCCGTATTCGCCCGTGATGAGGTCCTTGCGGCGATGATAGCGTCCCAGCCAGGCTGCGAGATAGAGTATCGACCCTAGCTCCTGATTTTGTTTAGGGTCCAGGTTACCCGCCGCGCCCCGAATATCGGCCTGCACCATTCTTTTATACATCTCAAATGCCGACCGATTGCTCAGCGCGATCGGAGCCTTTTTGGCTTTGCGAGGACGCACCTCGCCCACGATCGCGGAGTCAGACAAAAAAGGCCGCAGCCCGGCTGGCACGTCTCTCAAATCCGTCAGCGCGTTGAGGTGCGCGATCAGACGCAGTTGCTTATTCAGTTCGCGCTGCAAACTGGCCTGCCGCCACCAACGCGTGGGGACGTGATCGCCGGTGAGTAAGTCTGGTCGCACCGCCTCAAGACCGGACAGCACGGCCATTACCGCGTGCGACTGATTCTCTGCCTGTTGGCAACACAGCGCCGCATAATGAACCATCACGCAGACGCACAACGCCTCATTCGCATCAAAGTCATCCAGGTGTGGCGTGACTTCATGCAGCTGGTTCTTGAGACGTGACCAATCCATCGCAGCAGGATCGCCCCTCACCACAGCCCAAACTGCCTCAAGGCCCTGACGCAAGACGGCCGGGTCTCCCCAACTCTCACTGAGCGAGAAATCTTCATACGCGTGCAGCCAGCGCTCAGCCATGGCGGCGGCCAAGACCGTTCGCCGCGTTGGCGGCCAGGATTCAATCTGTCTTTGAATAAAACTCTCGTAATCGTCCAGACTTTCAAATTGTTGATCAGTCACAGTGGGCATCCTTCTGTCATCTATACGAGACCCGCTTTGCACAAACATCTTTCACGCGGTCAGTAGAGGCGAGATTGATAGTAGCACCAATACTACCGCTTTTAGAGCTAATTCCAGTTTCATTTACGCCATGGTCATTCCCGCGAAAGCGGGAATCCAGCGTGAAAATCTGGACACCCTCTTTCGCGGGTGTGACATAGACTCGTGAAGCAACTTGGAAACTGCTCTAATAGAGTATGTATCCAGCCTTTGTGTCCGCGCAGGCGGACGGCCAACCGGATCGAGTGGAGAGACAGACTCGATCCGGTTAGTTTCTGATGCTGACCAAGAGCCTGGTCAAAAAGATAGTGAGGTTATATCTTTTACCGTGTAATCAGCGGCAAATAGATGTACCGCCTGTCGATCACGACCTGTCCACCTGACAACATCCCCAGGCTGCTGGTGAAATTCGCGTTGCCGCCATAGGTAACGGTAATGGGACTGTGCATGCCCACGGCCAGAGCCGAGGTCGCCAGCGTCGCCTGCCCACTCGCATTCACACTGCCCGAACCGATTAGCACACCATTATCAAAGAAAGTCACTGTGCCCGTCGGTGTTCCGGTCCCTGTTCCGCTGATGACCACCGTCGCCGTGAACGTCACCGTCTGCCCAAACATCGACGGATTCGGCGCAGAGGTCAGGCTCGTCGCCGTATTCACTTTGTTGACTGTGTGCGTGTAAGCGATCAATGTACTGCCGTTGAAGTTCGCGTTGCCGCTGTACGTGGCCGTGATTGCTGTATGCGCACCCACGGCAAGTGACGAGGTTGCCAACATCGCCTGGCCGCTGCCGTTCAGGCCGCCTGATCCGAGCGATGCACCGTTATCGAAGAAGGTCACGGTGCCCGTCGGCGTACCCGCGCCCGCACCATCGATCGCCACCGTCGCTGTGAACGTCACCGCCTGCCCAAACACCGATGGATTCGGCGCAGAGGTCACGCTCGTCGTTGTGTTCGCCTTGTTGACCGTGTGCGTGTGAACGCTCGACGTGCTGCCGTTGAAGTTCGCGTTGCCGCTGTACGTGGCCGTGATCGCTGTATATGCACCGACGGCAAGCGACGAGGTTGCCAACATCGCCTGGCCGCTGCCGTTCAGGCTGCCCGATCCGAGCGATGCACCGTTATCAAAGAAGGTCACTGTGCCTGTCGGCGTTCCCGCTCCGCCGCTGATGACCACCGTCGCCGTGAACGTCACCGCCTGCCCAAACACCGACGGATTCGGCGACGAACTGAGACTGGTCAGCGTGTCGGTCAGTGTGGGCGCTGCGCCGCACGACGGGAACTTGAACGCGCCGATGCGCGTCACCCAGTTTCCGCCCTGTACCGGGAAATACATGTTGGCGTACCAGAACGTGCAATCGTCCACCGGATCGACACTCATGGAACTGTAATCGCCCCAACGTGTATAGCCGGTCTGTACACTCCGTGTCACGCCGGAGAGTAAAGTTGTCTCGCTTTGCGGCAGCTGATTCAGCGGATCGCCGGCCAGCCGGCCCACATAGCGAATGTCCGGCGCGACGGACGAACTCGACACGGAGTAGCCCAGAGCCGCATTGCCCTGCTGATCCACCGCCATGCTGCCCATGAAACGATTGACGCCGTCTGCGCCGTTGTTGAAGATCTGCTGCTGCACCGGCGTCGTGTTAATCGTCCCGCCCGTAACGTTGATTTGCGCCCACTGAATGCCCGTCGGTGTGGAGGCTGAGGCTGTGCCGGTGGTATGCTGCACCCACAATGATTCAGTGCCATTGAGGTTGCGATACTGATTGAGGAACATGACTCGATCGGCCAGAGTATCGGCGGCATTGCCCGGCGCGGGTTGGGGCACAGTGTTGGCCGCTGTCGTGTAAGACGCCTGGCTGACGTTGGTCGGCCCGGTGAACGTGGAATTGGCCGGCGTGGTGAAATCGACGTGGAATTTGAAAACGTTCCAGGCATATACCGTTGTAGATTCGCCGACAAAATAGTTGGGCGTACCTACGGGCGGCGTGGAACCGCGCGCATTCGATGGCATCAACGTGAAGTAACTCCCGCTGGTGTCCTTGGCCTGCGCGTCATTAGCTGTCAAGACTGCGCCGCTTTCCATCTTTTGCAGATTCAGCGCATAGACGCGCGCCTCTTTGTACGAGGCCGAGGAACAAGTCGAGTTCGGGCAGTCAAACATATTGGCCGAGAAATACAGACCGTCCGGCCACACCCCACCTTTCGGATAATCCGGCAGCCAGGGATGCACTGCATCGTCGGCCCGGATCGCATAACGCCAGTAACTACCCAGCGGATTGCTGGTCTGTGAGACGCCAAAGCAGAAATAATACGGTCCGCTCATCAGGTTGGTCCAGGCAAAATCCATGAAGATCCAGTGCCCGTTGACGTCGTCATACAACACGATCGGGTCGCCTTGATTAGTGGTATCGCACGGCGTGCCCGTGGCCGCGCCCGACCAGAACGAGTTGATCGTAAAGGCCGTCGCCAGTGCGCCGGTCGTCTTCGTGTAGATGCCAATGGAAGTATTGACGCTCAACATGTAGTGATTAGGGCCGACATCACCGTTGGTATCGGGGGGATGACCGGCTCCGTTCAGACTGAACGTCAGCGCGTTGAAACTGAGCGTCGGCGTGGGCATCGCGCCCAGAATCAACGCAGGCTCTGCCGGCGCCGCCTGACCCGCGCGGCTGTCTGCCGCTTTCGGCGCAGGCACGATCTCAAACTCAGGCCGCGTTTCCGGTGACGGCGGCACATACGGCAAGTCCATAACTCCGGCCAACGGACTCGGCGCGATCGGTTGGTCGATCAGCAGCACCGTAGGCAGGTCAGGCGGCAGCGGTTCAGCCGGACCGGACGGTAACTCAACGCGCGTCTCGCCCTCCGCCCCCTCACCCGACAAAGCCAATGCCGGCGCCAGATACGGCTTGGCCGGAATCGGGCCGGAAGCCGATCTCGGACCGAGCGCCCATACCGCCAGGCCAACCATGACTACGAACAACGACAGCGACAAAAATTTCTTGATCATTACGCTCCCATCCAAATTGGAATAATACTTCACTTCGATTTGACGCGACTACATCATTGTATTATCGAGCTATCGCTCTCTCACATCCTGAACACGCCAAACCTGGTTGGCTTGATCGGCGCATTCAGGCTCGCGCTCAACGCCAACCCGATCACTCTTCTCGTCTCGCCGGGATCCAAAATTCCATCGTCCCACAAGCGCGCCGTCGAATAATAGGGGCTGCCTTCGCGTTCGTACTTTTCCAGGATTGGCTGCTTGAACTCCAGCTGTTGTTGTTCATCCAACAGCGGATGGTGCGATCGGGCCAGCTGTTCCTGCTTCACCGTCAGCAGCACATTCGCCGCCTGCTCGCCCCCCATCACGCTGATGCGCGCATTCGGCCACATCCACAAGAAGCGTGGCCCATACGCTCGCCCGCACATGCCGTAATTGCCTGCCCCGAACGAACCGCCGATGATCACGGTGAACTTGGGCACGTTGGCATTCGCCACCGCGTGCACCATCTTCGCGCCGTCTTTGGCGATGCCGCCCGCCTCGTAAGCGCGACCCACCATGAAGCCGGTGATGTTTTGCAGGAATAACAGCGGGATGCCGCGCGCCGTGCACAGCTCCACGAAGTGTGCGCCCTTCAACGCCGACTCACTGAACAGCACCCCGTTGTTCGCCACAATCCCGATCGGCATTCCGGCGATCCGCGCGAAACCGCATACCAGCGTCGTGCCGTACAACGCCTTGAATTCTCTGAATTGGCTGCCATCCACCAACCGCGCGATCACTTCGCGCACGTCATACGCTTCACGGAATGAAGCCGGGATGACGCCATACAATTCCTGCGGATTGTAGAGCGGTTCTTCGGGCGGTGCCAGCTCGAGCTCCATCTGCTTGCGCGTGTTCAACGTCGCGACGATCCCGCGCACGATCTCCAACGCGTGCTCATCGTCTTCCGCATAGTGATCGGCCACCCCCGATCGGCGGGTGTGCACCTCCGCGCCGCCCAGTTCTTCTGCGCTCACTTCTTCGCCCGTCGCCGCTTTCACCAACGGCGGCCCGCCCAGGAAGATCGTACCGGTGCCTTTGACGATCACGGTCTCGTCGCTCATCGCGGGGACATACGCCCCGCCCGCCGTGCACGATCCCATCACGGCCGCGATCTGTGGAATCCCTTGGGCCGA